>JBKBSS010000206.1:0-5997 GCA_046291385.1 Emticicia sp.
AATGCAGGAAACCAAAAAAAAGGCTTTAGTACGGCTGCTCCACTCGTCAACGAAGAGGTCTTGGATAAAGACGAAATCAGCATCATTGCCTCACGACTAAGTGATTTCAACGGAGTTTTGAAGTTTGAAGCCGAAAAACGTGCGATTGCCTTTGTTGATTTGAATACGCTTTACACCCAGGTGAAAAGTAAAACCTACACCGTAAATGGCATGAAATTCAATAATTCGTTGCTTACAGGTGGCTTTTTTAGCCTTGATGGCATCAACCCAACACCACGAGGTTCGGCAGTTATTGCTAACGAAATCATTAAGGTCATTAACGAAAATTATAAAAATTCATTAAAAACAGCAATTCCTTCGCTTGATGTTAGTAAATTTGAGGCCTTGAAAGTTAAATAACTTAATTTTTGGGCAAGATAATGTCTAAAACTGCGAAGCGAATCAAATAATGAAAATATCAATCGTTACGGCTGCTTACAATTCTGCGGCAACCATCCGAGAGACCATCGAAAGTGTACTCTCGCAAGATTATCCAGACATTGAATATATTGTAGCCGATGGTGGCTCAAAAGATGGTACGGTTGAGATTCTGAAATCTTACGGCGATAAAATTAAGTGGGTTTCCGAAAAAGATAGCGGTATTTACGAAGCTATGAGTAAAGGCGTAAAAATGGCCACTGGCCATGCCGTTGGAATTATGGGTTCGGATGATTTTTACCCTAATAGTCAAGTAATTAGTAAAGTTGTTAAAGCATTTGAAGAGTCAAAAGCTGATTCAGTTTACGGTGATTTATACTACGTAGAGGCCCAAGACACCAACAAAATTGTAAGAAATTGGAAGTCGGGAAAATACGACCGCAATCGCTTCCTAAATGGCTGGATGCCACCTCACACCGCTTTCTTCCTGACGAAAGCCGCCTACGATACTTACGGTTTGTACGATACTTCCTACCGAAGTGCAGGAGATTATGAACTCATGCTCAGAATGCTCTACCGACACAACCTTTCTTCTTACTACATTCCCGCTGTTTTGATGAAAATGAGAGTAGGGGGAAACAGCAATGCTTCCATAAAAAACCGAATCAAAGCCAACAAAGAAGACCGCAAAGCGTGGACTGATAATGGGGTTGAACCACGCTGGTACACACTCTACGCCAAGCCACTTTCAAAGCTTTTTCAATGGATTTTGAAGTGAAATCTATATTTTAGAGTGATGAGTTTAAATCACTCATCACTCATCATTCATAACTCAAAAAACGTGTCTTCGCATCATATCGTACGTGAAAAACAAGAGCCTGCACTTATTATTGCCAATGGTGAAAGTTGCAGCTCCGAACTACTCGGTCAGCTCCTTGAATGGAGTCCGTTTGTAGTGGTGCTTGATAGTGCCATTCACCGTGTGATGTCGCTCGGTATCAAGGTTGATGTGCTGCTGGGCGATTTTGATAGAGAGATTGACCTGCAAGAAATCGAGCAAAGTCAGTATCCAATTGAGATTATTTACACACCCGACCAAGACAAAACTGACCTTGAAAAAGCCTTTGATTTCTTGATAAATAGGGGTTTTCCTGCTGCAAATGTGATTTGGGCAACTGGTCGCCGTGCCGACCACTCCATCACGAATATGACTAATATTATTCGTTACAAAAGTAAACTTTCTATCGTTATGATAGATGATTATTCGGTTATTTACCCCCTCTTACCTCTACCAAATACCTTTGAAAAGTGGTACGCAAAAGGTTCACAAATTTCACTTATTCCGATAAGTAACGCTACTAATATACAAACAAAAAATTTATTATATCAACTTGATAATGAGCAACTTACGCTTGGTTATCGTTCGGGAAATAGCAATGAGGCCGCCGAAGATGGATTAGTAAGTATTTCTTACCAATCTGGCGACCTGCTACTCATGGAATGTCACGACTGATTTTTTAATGTGGATAACTTTTTTAAAATTTATTTTTTTTTCTGAAGATAAAATATTTACATTTGTTAATCAAAATATAACCAAGCCACTTCAATAAAAATCCCAATTTGGAAAGAAAAAAGTATTTACTTCATGTGGATAACTTTTTTTATCAAACTTTTCCAACCTTCTCATTAAGTAACTAATTGATTATTAGCTCTTAATAATTTCACGATATTACACTTTTTGACTATCGGTAAATAGGTATAGGATTTCGATTTTTATATGCCTTTACATTTTACTAACTTTACACTTGTGGTTTTTCAAAATCGTTGGTTCGACCTTTGATAGACTGCCTTAAAGATTTGGTGTCAAAGAACCCAAAAAGTGATTGGCAGTTACAGAATATATAAATTTTTCAATTAAAAGTTTGAATCCCTTTGAATAAGACTAAATCTATTTGGTCTTGCTATAATCTTGTTGTGAATTTCCTTAAAACCCTTTTTAAAGGCTGCCCATGTTTGTAATCAAAAGAGACGGACGCCGCGAGTCGGTAAAGTTCGACAAAATCACTGCTCGTATTGAGCGACTTTGCTACGGTTTAGAACCTGCATTTGTCCAACCCGTTGAAGTTGCCATGAAAGTCGTGGCTGGTATTTATGATGGTGTTTCAACATCAGAATTAGATAGTCTTGCCGCCGAAACTGCCGCTTCGATGACCACAAAGCACCCCGACTACGCTACCTTAGCGGCTCGGATTGCTATTTCAAACTTACATAAAAATACCCTCAAGTCGTTTTCGGGTACAATGAAGATGCTGCATCTTTATACCGACCCCAAGACTGACCAAAATGCCTCTCTTATTGCAAAAGATACGTGGAAGGTGATTCAGAAACACGCAGCTTTGCTTGATTCTGCCATCATCTATGACCGTGACTTTGGCTATGATTATTTCGGTTATAAAACCCTCGAAAAATCATATTTGCTCAAACTCAATGGTAAAATCGTTGAGCGTCCGCAGCACATGTTGATGCGTGTGGCCGTAGGTATTCACGGCGAAGATATTGAGCGTGTGATTGAAACCTACGAATTATTGTCGGAGCGTTGGTTTACGCACGCTACGCCAACATTATTCAACGCAGGAACACCAAAACCACAGCTTTCGTCTTGTTTCTTGCTCACAATGAAAGAAGATAGCATCACTGGAATCTATGAAACTTTGGCTCAAACGGCTCAAATTTCACAGTCTGCTGGTGGTATTGGTTTGGCAATACATGATATTCGTGCAACGGGTTCGTACATCAAAGGTACAAACGGAACTTCAAATGGTATTGTGCCGATGCTCCGTGTTTTCAATGACACTGCTCGCTACGTTGACCAAGGTGGTGGCAAACGCAAAGGTTCGTTTGCGATTTATATCGAACCACACCACGCCGATATTTTTGAGTTTTTGGATTTGAAAAAAAATCACGGAAAAGAAGAATTGCGTGCAAGAGATTTGTTCTACGCACTCTGGATTTCGGATTTATTCATGAAGCGTGTAGAAGCCAACGATACTTGGTCGCTATTCTGTCCGCACGAAGCCCCAGGTTTATCTGATTGCTACGGCGAAGAATTTGAGAATTTGTACGAAAGATACGAAAGAGAAGGCAAAGCCCGCAAAACCATCAAAGCACAAGACCTTTGGTTTGCTATCATGGAGTCTCAAATCGAGACAGGCACGCCATATATGCTGTATAAAGATGCGGCCAACAAGAAATCTAACCAGAAGAACTTAGGCACGATTAAATCATCGAACCTTTGTACTGAAATCATGGAATATACTTCACCTGATGAAGTAGCGGTTTGTAATTTGGCTTCAATTGCGTTGCCAAAATACATCACGAAAGATGAAAAAACTGGTTTCTCGAAATTTGACCACCAGAAATTATATGAGGTAACGAAAGTTATCACCAAAAACCTCAATAAAGTAATTGATGTAAATTACTATCCTGTGCCCGAGGCAGAGCGTAGTAACTTGCGTCACCGCCCGATTGGTTTGGGAATTCAAGGTTTGGCCGATGCGTTTATTTTATTAAGAATGCCCTTTGAATCTGACGAAGCTCGTCAGTTGAATAAAGATATTTTTGAAACAATTTACTACGCCGCAATGGAAGCTTCGATGGAGTTGGCTATTGTAGAAGGTACTTACCCAACTTGGGCAGGTTCGCCAATTTCGCAAGGTATTTTCCAATTCGATATGTGGGGCATTACGCCAGAATCTGGTCGTTGGAACTGGTCAGAATTGCGTGAAAAAGTAATGAAAAACGGTGTAAGAAATTCACTTTTAGTTGCTCCAATGCCAACGGCTTCAACGAGCCAGATTTTGGGTAACAACGAATGTTTTGAGCCTTATACATCAAATATTTATACTCGTCGTGTGCTTTCGGGTGAGTTTGTGGTTGTGAATAAGCATTTATTGAAAGATTTAGTAAAAATCGGTTTGTGGAATGATACCATGAAAAACAAATTGATTGCCGCTAACGGTTCGGTACAAGCAATTCCAGAGATTCCGCAAAGCTTGAAAGATTTGTATCGTACGGCTTGGGAAATTAAGCAAAAAATCATCGTTGACATGGCCGCTGACCGTGGGGCATATATTTGTCAAAGTCAATCGTTGAATATTTTCATGGAAAATGCCAATTTCGGCAAATTGACTTCGATGCACTTCTACGCTTGGAAAGCAGGTTTGAAAACAGGTATGTATTACCTACGTACAAAAGCCGCTTCTGATGCAGTGAAGTTTACGGTTGACCGCCAAGCAATTGCGGAAGTAACACCAGCAACATCGGCAGTAGAAGAAAAACCTTTAGATTATGCAAAATATGCCGAAGAGCAAACTGCAAAAGCAACCGCAGCCGCTTCTTTTGCCAGCGAAGAAGAATACCAATATGCAGCAATACAATGCTCACTCGACGACCCAGAGGGCTGCGAAATGTGTGGCTCATAAGGGATTCCGACTTGCAAATGCTCTTTTCTAATATAAAAATAATGGCAAAACCACCTCTCAAGGGTGGTTTTGTTGGTTTTTGGCGGTTGCTAAAATGACTTTCCGCAAAAATACTTCTCGGTCAAATTCTTTGTCGAAACGCTTCACAGATTCAAATTCTTGGCTACTATCGGGATGAAGGTGGAGGTCGAAAAAATCGGTGTAATTAGGGGTAAGGCTTTCTACATCAAAACCAATTATTTAGTGGATAACTTGTTGAAAATGAACATAAAACGAGTTTTCTTGAAGATATTTTAACATCTGCCCGAAGGCAATCAACCATTTGGTTTTGTACCATAAAAAATTGAAAACATTGGCTTATTGAAAACTCATTACATTGGTGTTTAGACTCGGACTGCGATGTGGTAGCTTTTGAAGAAGATAATTCTCGAATTAGAAAAGGTTTTGCAGACCAAAACTTCGCCCTTTTAAGACGAATCGCTTTGAATTTATTGAAAAATGATACAACCTCAAAACTCGGAATCAAGAGCAAAAGGATTGTAGCTGGTTGGAATGAAAATTATCTGTCCTAACTGCTAAAAATTTAGATGCGTTTGCCGTAAATACCACGCATTTGATTCGTAGGAACGTCCAGATTGGGCGTTCCTACGATTTGCATAAAACCATTCATCAAAAAAATACCCATATACGTCTCACTTTCAGCGACTTAACAAATATTTTACAACATCATTTGCAAAAAAACTGAAAACTTTCAATTATCTTGCCTTACAAATATGTAACCGCTAATTTCTAAATGTTTTATGAGCAGGAAAGTGTTAGTTTTAAATGCCGATTATAGTGCATTAAGTATTTGTACCGTGCCAAAGGCTTTTTTATTGGTTTATCTCGACAAGGCTGAGTTAGTCGTTGACTCTCCCAAAGGAATGCTTCGCACCGTCGATAAGAGTTATCCGCTTCCATCCGTCATAAGGCTCAATCATTACGTCAGTTTGCCATTCAAAGGCGTGATGCTCAGTAGGCAAAATGTATTTAGGCGAGACGGAAATAAGTGCATTTATTGCGGAAGCCACGACGACCTCACACTCGACCACGTTTTACC
>JBKBSS010000207.1:0-5976 GCA_046291385.1 Emticicia sp.
GAAGCCATCGACAAAATGCCCTCAGAATTATCGGGAGGAATGCGAAAAAGAGTCGGACTTGCCCGAACGCTCATTTTAAAACCCGAAATTCTGCTTTATGACGAACCCACCACGGGGCTTGATACTATCACGTCTCGTGAAATCAGCGAATTGATTCTTTCTATTCAACAAAAATATAAAACAACGTCAATCATTATCACGCACGATATGGCCTGTGCCAAACAAACCGCCGACCGAATCGTGATTTTGAAAGATGGCACAATCAACGCCGAAGGCACTTACGAAGCTCTCGAAAATAGTAAAGACGAATGGGTAAGGTCATTTTTTATTTAGAAAATTCATTCAAGATATGATAAAGGATACTGGGTTTACTTGGAAACTGGGCATGTTTGTGACCATCGGAGTGGTGGCTTTCATGCTGACGGTTTACTTTCTTGGAAAGAAAAAAAATATGTTCGGTTCGACTTTTCATCTGAAATCATACTTCAAAAATGTGAGCGGCTTAAAAGTGGGAAATAATGTGCGTTTTTCGGGAATCAACGTCGGTACGGTTAATGATATTCAATTAATAACCGATTCGTCGGTGGTGGTCGATTTGCTGATTGAAAATGATATCAAGTCATTCATCAAAACTGATGCGAAAGTGAGTATCAGCTCCGATGGGTTGATGGGCGATAAAGTTTTGATAATTTCGCCAGGAACTTCGACCCGAAAAGCTGTAAAAAACAACGATATTCTTGTCTCGAAAAGTGCCATCGAAATAGAAGATTTGATGATAACCATGAAAAAAAGTTTAGATAATGTAGCCTTGATTTCGGATGACTTGGCGGAGTTTAGCCACAAAGTAAATAGCGGTAACGGAGCATTATCAAAGATGATTACCGACGAAGAATTTTCAAACAGCCTAAAAAGTACACTCGTTAATTTACAAACGAGTTCGAATGAGTTTGCCAAGTTTACCATCAAAATGAATAATGGAAAAGGGGCTTTATCGAAGATGATGAACGACGAGAAATTTGGTAGAACACTCGATTCTACGATGCTAAATCTGCAATCTGGCACAAAAGGGTTAAGTGAAAACATGGAGGCCGCCAAAAGTAGTTTTCTACTAAAAGGCTATTTTAATAAGAAAGAAAAAGCTGATGCACTGAGAAAAGTAAGCATCAAACAACAAAAGATATTAAATCAGAAAAAAGACTCAATCAATCGGATAATCTTGCCAAAAGATAGTATAAAGTAGCAAAATGTATGAATTATATAATATTTCTGAAATATTATATAACACTTTTCTGCACAAACTCGCACATCTTTATACTTTCAAAAAAACTAAACTATTGCTGTTAAAATGATACCTCAAAAATATCAAGCCTGCATTGATGCTTGTGCCGATTGTATAGTAGCTTGTAAAGATGCGTCAAGTGAGAACCTCAAAGAAGATGATATTGAAATGATGTCTCGCTCCGTAAAATTAAACCATGATTGTGCCGCCGTCTGCATATTGGCCATGCAATCAATGGCATCGGATAGCGAACTGGTGCAGCAAATATGCAAGTTATGTGTTGAAGTCTGTAATATTTGTGCCGATGAATGTGATAAATATGACTACATGGAACATTGCAAAACCTGTGTTGCCGCCTGCCGCCAATGTGCCATTGAATGTTCAAAAATATGCCTATAAAATAAGTTTTCAGAAATATTAAATGCCTACCAAAATGTCGAACGATAAAGATACCAAAGACAAATCGGGTAAGAAAGCTCCTGTCAAAAGTCTCAAAGAAAAACGTACAGCTAAAGCAGCCAAACGTAACGAAAAAGGTAGTCCGAGCATAACCTAATGCTTAAATAATAAATTGGGTTTTGACCCAAAAGCCATGATACAAGTAAAGAAAGAAGGGATTTTGCTGGAAAAAACCACGCAGAGTTTTGAGGAGATGGGAGTTTTGAATCCAGCGGTGATAAAAGAAGGCGAATTTGTTCATGTTTTTTATAGAGCAGTCGCAACAGGAAATTATTCGAGTATCGGATACTGCAAACTCAGTGGGCCATTTAGGGTCGTCGAACGCTTCGCCGAACCGCTCATTTTATCAGAATTTGAGTACGAATCTCACGGTGTCGAAGACCCCCGAATAGTAAAGATTGAGGGTTTATATTATCTTACTTATACGGCTTATGATGGCGTAAATGCACTCGGAGCTTTGGCCGTTTCGACGGATTTAAAGCATTGGAAGAAACATGGCCTACTCGTGCCTAAAATTACATTCGATGAGTTTAATTATATAACGAAGGTTAATAACAAGCTCAATGAAAAATACTTTCGATACAACGAACACGACCATATTTTTGAGAAAGGAGGCAAGGAATTGTTTCTTTGGGACAAAAACCTGATTTTTTTTCCCCGCCGAATAAAAGGGAAACTATATTTTTTGCACCGAATAAAACCCGATATTCAAATCATTGTTGGTATCAAAAAACTGGAGGATTTAACACCCGATTTTTGGCAAAAATATTTCTTAGATTTTAATAAAAACGTAGTCCTTGCCCCAAAATACGACCACGAAGTAAGTTATATTGGCGGCGGCTGTCCAGCCATCGAAACCGCTAAAGGGTGGTTGCTTATTTATCATGGTGTACGAGATTCTATCAAAGGTTACGTTTATTCGGCTTGTGCGGCATTGCTCGATTTAGATAATCCACAAAAAGAAATTGCCCGTTTGCCATATCCGTTATTTGAACCCGAAAAAACTTGGGAACTAAGAGGCGAAGTAAATAATGTTTGTTTTCCGACTGGCACGGCTTTGTTTGATGATACACTTTATATTTATTATGGAGCGGCTGACGAGCGAATCGCCTATGCTTCGGTGAGCTTATCGGCACTTTTACAGGAATTAATACTAAACCCAACACAAAAATGAATAATGAAAAAACACTCGGTCGTATCAATGTATTGCCTTTGGGTAGGGAAAAATTTATTGCGGGAAACAACTCGCATAAGTTGGATAGTTCCCATCCATTACCCGAAATTTTATTCATTACTTCATACCCTCCTCGTGAGTGTGGTATAGCCACTTACTCGCAAGATTTAATCAAGGCACTCAACAATAAATTCAATCATTCGTTCAAAATCAGTATCTGTCCACTGGAATCTGACAGCGAAAAACATACCTATCAGGAGTCAGTAAAATATATATTGAATACCGATGATTCGAATGGCTTTATCAAACTTGCCAACACCATCAACAATGACCAAAATATCAAGATGGTGGTGATTCAGCACGAGTTTGGGTTATTTAAAAAAGCCTTATATTTCAAGCATTTTTTAAAGTTGGTCAATAAGCCTATCATTATGGTTTTTCACACGGTTTTGCCAAAACCCAGCGAAGAATTAAAAATATCGGTCAGAAATATCATAAACTTGTGTGAGTCTGTCATCGTAATGACCAATATTTCGGCTGGAATACTGACCATTGATTACGAAATAAGTGATGATAAAATCACTGTTATCCCGCACGGAACGCACTTGGTGCCGCATTCGGACAAAGGTTTTCTGAAAGAAAAATGCAGTGTTTCAGGTCGAAGAGTACTTTCTACATTTGGGTTATTGAGTTCGGGAAAAAGCATTGAAACAACTTTGGATGCAATGCCCGAAATTATCAAAAATAATGATGATGTACTGTTTTTGATTATCGGCAAAACGCACCCTTCGGTTGTGAAAGAAAATGGCGAAAAATACCGAACTTTCCTCGAAAACAAAGTCGAAAGCCTACAATTACAAAACCACGTTCGGTTCATCAATCATTATTTGGCTTTGCCCGAATTGCTTGAATACTTGCAATTGACCGATATTTATTTGTTTACCTCAAAAGACCCCCATCAGGCCGTAAGTGGTACATTTTCTTATGCCATTAGCTGCGGCTGTCCGATTATTTCTACGCCCATTCCGCACGCCCGTGAGGTATTGAGAAATGGTGCAGGAATCATCGTTGATTTTGAGAATCCGATTCAATTATCGGCGGCAGTTATCAACTTATTGGGTGATGAAACTTTACTAAAAGACATCAGTTCAAATGGCTTACACAGCATGGCACCCACTGCTTGGGAAAATACCGCTATCGCTCACGCTCTTTTGTTTGAAAATATTGGCGAAGGACAAATGCACTTAAATTATAAAATACCAGCCATTAATCTCGATTATGTAAAAAAATTGACGACTCACTTTGGGATAATTCAGTTTTCGATAATCAATCAACCAGACATCAATTCGGGTTATACGCTCGATGATAATGCCCGTGCAATGGTGGCAATGTGCCAGCATTACGAACTGACACAAGAAAACGCCGACTTAGAATACATCGGAATTTATCTCAATTTCATCAAATATTGCTTGAGAGAAGATGGTAGTTTTTTGAATTATGTGGATAAAGACGGAATTTTTACGCAACAAAACTATGAAACCAATCTCGCCGACTCGAATGGTCGTGCAATTTGGGCTTTAGGATATTTGATTTCGGTCAGTGATTCGATGCCGCAAGAGTTGGCTTTTGAAGCAGGAAAAATCATTGATGCGGCCTTGCCAAACCTGCTCGAAATACATTCTACAAGAGCAATGGCTTTTATAATCAAGGGTTTATATTATAGATATAATAGGCATAATTCGGTGCAAGATATGCTATTGTTAACCCGACTGAGCAATCGTTTGGTACAAATGTATAAGCACGAAGCCGAACCTGATTGGGCGTGGTTTGAAAGTTATTTGACCTACGGCAATAGTATTTTGCCCGAAGCAATGCTTTGTGCGTGGTTGGCTACTGGCGAGCCAATTTATAAGCAAATCGCTAAAACTTCCTTTGATTTTTTGTTGTCGAAAATTTTTACCGAAAAAAGTATCAAAGTTATCTCAAACCAAGGTTGGCTACACAAAGGCGAAGAGCAAAATCGGGTAACAATCGGCGGCGAACAACCCATTGATATTACGTACACGATTTTGGCTTTGAATAAATTTTATGACGTTTTTAAAGACGAAAGCTATAAAATTAAAAGCAAAATCGCTTTCGATTGGTTTTTGGGCAATAATCATTTGCACCAAATTATTTATAATCCTTGCACGGGCGGATGCTACGATGGCTTAGAAGAAACCTATGTTAATCTTAATCAGGGAGCAGAATCGACGGTAAGTTATCTAATGGCCAGATTAACCCTCGAAAAAGCTTTGAGGAGTACTCAAAAAACAGGAAATTCCGAAAAAACCTATTTGAAGTTCAATCGCCAAAGCCATTTGGTTTAAACTAAGGGTTTTTGTAGCTGTCTGATAATTAGACCAGTAACTAATTATCGGTAACAAGTCACCAATATAAATGTGTGAATTTTGTAAATTTTATCAAATATTTTGTAACACATTTTGAGTCAGAATCTCGCATCTTTGTATATTAAACGAGCGATAATATGAAAAAATTTTTTACCGAAAATTTTGAAAATATTATTCTTTTAGGCGTGTTTTTATTCATCATCGTTTTGAATGCTTGTTCATAAACATATTTTAAAAACAATTCCTATGAAAAATATTACGGCTAAGTCCACACAACCAAAAAATATCTTTTTGGTCTTGCTGACGTTGATAATTGCATTTTCTTTATCGGCTTGTTCAAAGAAAATTTCTTTTCTCACATCATCGGTCGTTCCTGCGGCACGTGGCTATGTTAGCGTTAAAACCGATAAAAACAAAAATAATTTGATTGAGATTCATCTGACCGAATTGGCAGAAATTCAGAGGCTTCAACCTGCTCGTCAAACCTACGTGGTTTGGATGCTGACTGACCAAGATGTTACAAAAAATATTGGTCAGATTAGAAGTTCATCAGGCATGATGTCGAAGCAATTGAAAGCTTCTTTTGCGACAGTTTCTTCGTTTAAGCCCGTGAAAATATTCATTACCGCCGAAGATAACGCTGATATTCAGTATCCTGGAAATCAGAAAGTTTT
>JBKBSS010000208.1:0-5928 GCA_046291385.1 Emticicia sp.
AATGAGTTCGTCGTCGTGTCTGACCAGTTCGATATTTACCTTTTTAGCATTAGCGTGTCTGATGATATTACTGATTACTTCCTGCACAATTCGGTAAAGCATCAACTCAATTTTCTCGTTAGAACGTTCCTTAAAACCTACAATTTGAAGTTCGATTTCGAGTTTTCCGAGAGCATTTATTTTATTAGTAAATTGTTTGAGTGCCGAATTCAGACCAAATTTAGTGAGCGAACTTGGCATCATATTGTGCGATATTTCTCTGATTTCCTTGATGCTATCTTCGAGTAAATCAAGTGAGTTTTGCATCTCGAATGACTCAATTCTGTTCTGTGAAACGTAATTTCCGAGATTCATACGAGCAGCAGCCAATGTTTGCCCAACGCCATCGTGAAGGTCACGGGCAATTCGGATGCGTTCACGGTCTTCGGCTTCCAAAACCGCTTGCGTGCGTTGTTGTTGAATCAGGTTTTTTTCAATCAACAGTTTTTCGCTTTTGCTTTGCATGAGTTTTACTCGATAAGCCAACAGACCACTTAATGCAATGATTTGAACGAAAAAAGCAATGACAAAAAAGTCAATTCCCGCCAAAAAACTACCAGGAACGAATTCGTAGGTGCTTAAATCTGCATAAAAAGCCACAAAAAATATGGGCAAGTTTGCCAAAAGATAATAGGTAGCGTCTTTCTTGAAGTGATTGATATAAATACAGTAAATTGTTGTGACAAAAACAAAGAATGGAGGTATTGAGAAACCCAAACTTACCAAAAATGTGATGGGGATTGTATAAGTATTGAATAAAAGATTATTCAGAATAAGGTTATCAATAAAACTGACTAAAATCAGTAAACAAAACAAGATAATAAAAAAATGGCTGTACCAGTAGAATAGTTTATTTTTAAGTAAATCCCAGCGTAAATAACTTCTAATAAACAGCATACTATTAATAATAAGCAACATCGCAGCGATATACCTGACTTTATCTCCTTCAACTCCAAAATTTCCATCACCGTAATAGCGAATAAAATATCCCTGCATGGTAAAAATGAAAATTAGGGCCGTAAGTACATAAATACCATAGTAAAGATAAAGTTTTTCACTAAAAACGAGTGATAACAAAAACGAAATCAAGCAAACAAAAATGAATATTCCTGAAATAAATCCCCAATTATAGTGGTCATTGGTTGGGTAATAATAATCAAAATAGTTTTTCTCCCAAATAGTGAGTGGAAACGAAATCGAACCAAAGTTTTTGCAAACTTTTAGGTAATAAAAAACTTCTTGCCGAGGCTGGAGGGTAGTCGGAAAAATAAAATCTCGGTGCTTGATTCGGCGATTTTGCTGTGGAATCTTCCAGTTAAGCGATTGATAATCAATCACTTGTTTTTTTTCTACTACATAAAACTCTACTTTATCATAAAGCGATAAATGCAGATGAATGAGCATATCCTGAATCATATTGGTCGAATTTTTTAGTTCGATTCTGAACCAATATGGCCGACTACCCGCCCAATAAGTAGGCACACTACCTTTTGATTTTTTAAATTTATAAACCTGCGGAAACGATACGAGCTTTTCAATCAGAAACGCTTCGTCGGGTAAGTAATAAATTTTTTCGGGTAAATCCAGTTTTCGCCACGAACCATCATAATTGATAACTTCTCCCTGACTTTTATCTTGTGCCGAAAGATGAAAGCTCATTAACAAAAGCAATAAATAGAGAAGTTTTTGAATAGTCCACGGTTTACAGTCCATAATCAACAGTATTTATTATCATTATTTCTGTGGCACACCTTATAATCGTAGATAAACAGGTGTGCCACATATAATATCAATAAAAGAAAATATACGACACAATAATGGCCGTTATAACGCCCGCCAAATCGGCCAATAGCCCAGCTACGAGCGTATAACGAGTATTTTTGATATTGACCGAGCCAAAATAAAGAGCTAAAATATATAAAATCGTGTCGGAAGATGCTTGAAACACGCAAGATAATCGCCCAACGAACGAATCAGCACCGAAGGTTTTCATTGAGTCAATCATCATGGCTCTTGAGCCGCTACCGCTCAATGGGTGCATGAGGGCGGTTGGCAGTGCTTCCGTAAAATCGGTATTTATGCCTGTGAGGCTAAAAACCCATTTTAGGGCTTCCACAATGTAAGTCAAAGCTCCCGAATTTCGGAAAGCCCCAATAGCCACCAACAAACCCACCAAATACGGAATCACTTTGATTGATGTTTCAAAACCCAATTTTGCTCCCTCAACAAATGCAGGAAAAACATTGACTTTTTTATAAATTGCTCCACCAATAAAGCCCACAATGAAGACAAATAAAATTATATTACTGACCACTTTCGAGGTCACTTCAATTTCTTCTTTCGACAAGCGTGAAAAATACCAAAGTACAAAACCAATAAAGCCCGTAAGCCCTAAAAGCCACGAAAGGAGGGTTTTATCGAAAAAATTAATCCGCTGCTTGATTCCCACAAAAAGCATTCCTGTCAGCGTAGCTACATAAACCGAAATCAAAGCAGGAATAAAAATATCGGCAGGGTCGGCGGCATTATAAATAGCTCGCTGTGCCATGATACTCAACGGAATAAGCACTGGCCCCGCACTGTGCAGTACCATAAACATAATTTGGGCATTGGAAGCCGTATCTTTGCTCGGATTTAACTCTTGTAAACTTTGCATGGCACTCAAACCAAAAGGTGTAGCGGCGTTGTCGAGGCCGAGCATATTGGCCGAAAAGTTCATAATCATTTGTCCATTGGCGGGGTGGTCTTTTGGTACTTCTGGGAATAACTTGCTAAAAAACGGAGAAATGATGCGAGCCATGCGTCGGATAACGCCCGCTTCTTCACCAATTTTCAAAATTCCCAAGAAAAAAGTCATTACTCCTACCAATGGTAAAGCAATATCCATAACAGCAACTTTTGAGGAATCGAACATTCCTTCAATGATTATCTTGAAAATCTCGGTATCGCCTAAAAAGATAAGTTTAAATAATGCAACAACAAATGCAATCAGAAAAAAAGCTACCCAAATATAGTTTAATGCCATAAATTTGACGGTTTAAGTTTAGATTTGTGGCTAATTTAAGGATAAACCACGATTTTTCGATTTTTTACCTGAAATTTGATTCGATTAAGCCGAAAAAAATGTCTAAAACAATGTTTTCAAATAGAGTTTTACTGCCATACATATTATTGTTGGGTTTTGTTGGCGTTTGGAGTTGCCAAACAAAAAAAGCGGAGAATAAAAAGAAAACAGATGCGGTAGTCACTAAAAAAGACAGTGTTGTAAGCATCGAACAGCCAATAATTCCCGAAGTTGAGCAACGAATGATTGAGCAAGGTTTGGTTGATATTCAAACCCTTGATTCAACAATAATGGTTGAATTGAAATATTCTACAACTGATAATTTTGTAAAAACCGATGTTTATGGCGATTTGGCTCGTGCTTATCTGCAACAAAAACCAGCCCAAATGCTCGTAAAAGCCAACAAGGCTTTGCAAGAAAAATACCCAAATTATATATTATTGGTCTATGATGCAGCTCGCCCACTTGCTGTGCAGCACACCTTGTGGAATTTGTTGGATAGTATTCCGCCAAAAAAACGAGAAGATTTTGTGGCAAATCCTGCGATGGCTTCGATTCATAATTTTGGCTCGGCCGTTGACCTAACGGTTTACGACAAGATGAATAAAAAGCCACTTGATATGGGCACAAAATATGATTTCTTCGGCGATTTGGCTTATCCTCGTTTAGAATACAAAATGTTGAAAGAAGGCAAATTAACAAAGGCACAAATAGAAAATCGAATAATATTACGTGAAGCCATGACAAGCGTAGGTTATATGCGAATTGAGAGTGAATGGTGGCATTTCAATGCAATTTCACGGGCAAAAGCGAAGAGTTTGTATAAAATTGTGGAGTAGAAAAGTAAAAAGCAACTATCCAGAAGACAGCTGCTTTATTAATCACCTAACCACTAAAAAGTATTATTAAAATTGTATAATACCAATAACCTTTATTTAAAGATGCTTTTTGGGCATCAAATTTCTACTTATTATAAAAAGAAAATTTCTCAATAACGGCCTTTACTTTTCTGCGAGAAATTTCAATGTTTTTTCCTCCATCAAACGCCAAAGCACTACTGCTTGCTTTAATTTCTAAACCTTTAGCATAGAGTATATTGACGAGATGAGATTTATGAACCCTGATGAAAAAAGTTTCATCTAAAATGCCTTCATAATGCTTTAGTGTTCTGGCCGAAACGTATTTTGTTGTTTGTGTATGCACAACCGTATAATTACAGTCGCCTTCTAATCGAACAATTTTTTCTATGGGGACACTCACAAGTTTATTGGAGCAATGTAATTTTATTTGTTTCCTTTTATTGTCGTTGTTTTTTGTAACAATGCAGTTAGATGTATGGTCTAATTTTTTCATAGCTTTGAAAGTTTTCTTGCAGCAAACATAAGTCTTAATTGACAAAAAACAAGGGTGCGTAAAAATACGCTAAAATCGCAAGTGATTGATTGTCAACTGGTTATATGGATTTATAAAATAATAATGCGTAAAAACCCCTGATGAAATAAGTATTACTACGTGCTTTCTTTTTAGTATTTACAACGTAAAAATATGTTAGAATCTGACATTATTCATATCTTTGCAGATAAATTTATTAAACGGTACTCGGGTGTTAGACAAGATTCAAGAATTATTAGGCGAAATTGATGCTGTTGTAGTCAATAGCAAAGATGACTTAGAAAAATTTCGGATTAAATATATTAGCCGAAAAGGAATACTCAACGACCTCTTTGAAGAGTTTAAAACGGTGGCCAATGAGCAGAAACGTGCGGTTGGACAAGAACTCAATAAACTCAAAAATCTTACGGAGCAAAGGCTCAAAGATTTTACAGAAAATCTTGAGCAAAACGCTGTTGATTCAAAGGCAAATAGCCTTGATTTGACATTGCCCGTTGCCCCAAATTTTGCTGGCTCAATTCACCCCCTTACGCTTACTCGTCAGCGAGTATTGGAGATTTTTGCTCGAATGGGCTTTAACCACCAAGACGGCCCAGAGGTTGAAACCGATTGGTATAATTTCACGGCTTTGAATTTTCCCGAAGACCATCCTGCCCGTGAAATGCAAGATACATTTTTCGTAGAAAAGAAGGATATTCAGAAAGACGATGTTTTGCTTCGCACGCATACATCAAACGTACAAGTGCGATTGATGGAACACAAAAAGCCACCGATTCGCTCGTTGATGATTGGTCGTGTGTATCGAAATGAAGCCATTTCGGCCAGAGCTCACTGTCAATTTCACCAAATTGAAGGGCTTTATGTTGATAAAAAAGTAAGTTTTAAAGACTTAAAAGATACGCTTTATCATTTTGCCAAAGAAATGTTCGACAAAGACACCAAGATTCGTCTGCGTCCGAGTTATTTCCCTTTCACTGAGCCAAGTGCCGAAATTGATATTTCTTGCTTTATCTGTAAAGGTTCGGGTTGTAATATCTGTAAGCATTCGGGTTGGGTAGAAATTGCAGGTTCGGGCATGGTTGACCCCAATGTTTTAGAAAATAGTGGAATAGATTCAGAAGAATATACTGGTTTTGCTTTCGGAATGGGCATTGAGCGTATCACGATGCTTCGCTACGGAGTGAAGGATTTACGCCTTTTCTTTGAGAATGATGTGAGATTTTTAAGACAGTTTTAAGCATCCGCTCCGTAAAGGGGAGCTAAAATTAAAGTGGATAGTTTTCATAAATGAAAACTATCCACTTTTGTTTAATGCAAAAAAAGCTCCCCTTTAGGGGCGGGGGAGTATTGGGGGTGTTGTTTTTTTACTCACAAAATCCCAGCAAATAATCCCGACCGTTACTGATATATTTAATGAATGTTTTGTGCCAAAT
>JBKBSS010000020.1:0-10314 GCA_046291385.1 Emticicia sp.
TTACTGAAATATCTGATGTTTTCCAAACGCCCAACTCAGTGGCCAAAAATACTTGTTTGCGGTCGAGCGGATAAAAAACTGCTGCTCTAATCGGCATATCTTCCAAGCCCGAATTTGTTTGGTCTTTATTGAGCCAAGTTGTGCCTCCATCGTTGGTCAACCAAACCGAAGAAATACCATAATTTGAAAAAGTGACCAACAGATTATCTTCGATTGCACCAATATCTATGCACGAAATGGTAGTATTTCCAGCAGGCAAACAAGCATTGTCAATTTGTGTAACTATCTGACCAGCAATGCCAGCGTTCGTAATTTTATAGATTCTCCCGCCTTTACAAGCAATAAATAAAGTATGGTCGGTTTTGCCCGCTTTCATAAACGTAATATCCATTTTTACGTTGATGGTCATACTGCCCAAAAACGTTCCTACGCCAACATCGGTCACTCTCGAAAGCCGAGTTGTGGTAGAAGTAGTATCGGAATACGAATAAAAAACATTGATTTTATCGTTGTAAGCCGCAGAATTTAGAAACTTTCCTTTATCGCCATCAATAACGATAGATTCAGTGAAATCTCCATTTTGATTGTGCAGTTCATAGACATTTCTAATACCCGAAATTATCTGCACATTTGGGTTATCACGGTCGATAAAACAGACATAACCATCGCCACTAAAGATGGCTACATCGGTGCCTGTACCTTGCGTAAAAATCGGTGGATTGATTTTTTGTGAGCCATTATCTTGCGTTCCGCCAATGGCGTAGCCACTTCCTGCTATATTTTTTACAGCCACACTATAAAACTGTGCCACATTATAACCTTTGGTTCGGCGTTGGAAAGTCGGCTCGGTGGTGGTGGCATTTCCATAATTACTTGATACAAAAACACCTCCATCGTTACCAATTAAAACTTGGTCGAGGTTATAAGGATTAAAAACAATGGCGTGCTGGTCGGGATACGGAAGTCCATAATAGAGCATTGTCCAATTTGCTCCGCCATCGGTAGTTTTGGCGAGATTTGTACCGCCTGCAATGACCAAATTGGGGTCAGTTGGGTGTACCGACAAAATCAGATTATACCAACCTTGACTCGAAGTAAAATTCGGTGCTACAATATCCGTCCAAGTGTTACCCGCATCACTTGATTTCTTAAACCATTTAATTTTTCCTGTATTTGGGGGCGAATCTCCGTAAGTAGAAACCGCATAAATCACCTGCGAACTTCCCGAAGTTGAGGGAGCTAAAGCCAGTTCGGTTCTTGCTCCTGTATTATCGGGTGTGATGTTTGTCCACGTTGCACCTTCATCGGTTGATTTATAAATGCCACTTCCCAAAGAGGTAATCTTTCCAAAAGTTGCAAAAATTGTTTGGTCGGAAGCGATTTCTAAATCAGCGGCAAACGTTGAGCCAGTCGATGGCAATAAAACTTGTTGCCAAGTTGTGCCATTATCAGTTGAACGATAAATGCCATTTTGTGTAGCAGCAAAAGCTTTTCCATTATAATTTACTGTAATATCTTGAACAAAATTAAAATCAGCATTTGAAGCCGTTGCAGATAATTGTTGCCAAGTTGTGCCATTATTGGCCGAAAACCAAATTCCTGCACCTCGCACGGCATCAATATTTTGCCAGCCTTCGCCCGTGCCTACGTACATTTTTTGTGGGGAAATTGGGTCAAAAGCAATGCAAGAAATAGCCAAATTTGCCCAAAAATCATCAATTTTCATCCATTGTTGATTGGCATCCGTGAAGTCATTGTTGTACCAAAGTCCGCCAGCTACTCCCCCAGCCCAAACCCTTTTATGATTTGTATCATTGGGGTCGAGCGTAACCGCCCGTGTACGTCCACCCGCATTTGAAGGTCCCATTTCGTACCAATTCATCGAAGAAGCTAAACGCCCTTTTTGGATTTTTTCTTGCAGATTTTTTCTTGCCGAAACCAATCGCTCAGTTGGCACTTTTCCAGTGGCAGGGTCTTGCGTGATTTCGCTCTCAAACCTTGCTCGTTCGTAAGGATTTTCTCGAAATTCTTTCTTTTTTTCTTGAGCAAAAGTGTAAAATGAAAAGATAAGTAGAGTTAGAACTGGGTAGATTTTTTTCATTTCCTTACTGGTAAAACGTTTTTACTTCGCTTTGAGCTAATCTCGCCCAGCGAAGCCTTCCTCTAAATTTCAGAATTTTTCAGTAAATGAACAAATCTATTTATTTTATGGTATTATGCACATCTGATTTTCATAGGATAATGTTTGCAAACCTTATCTTATGAAAATCAAGCATTTTGTTCAACAACTTTCTTTTACTTTATTTGTGCTAAACTCACAAACTAAACCTCTATGAAAAACAAAAACGCCATTATCGGAGCAGCATTTCTGATGGCAACTTCGGCCATTGGTCCAGGATTTTTGACCCAAACTACGGTTTTTACTCAACAACTAACCGCCAGTTTCGGCTTCGTGATTTTGCTTTCGATTTTATTGGATATTGGTACGCAACTCAATATTTGGCGAGTAGTTTCGGTAAGTCGAAAACCTGCTCAAGATTTGGCCAACGAGCTTTTTTTTGGTTTGGGCTATTTATTGGCTTTTTTGATTGTGATTGGTGGTTTGGCTTTTAATATTGGCAATGTAGCAGGTGCGGGCTTGGGTTTTGAAGTGCTTTTTGGCATTGATGTAAAAATCGGGGCGGTTATTAGTGCAGTCATTGCCATCGGTATTTTTCTTTCAAAAGATGCAGGAAAAGTCATGGATAATTTTACCAAGATTCTGGGATTTTTGATGATTTTATTGATTATGTACGTAGTTTTTGTTTCAAATCCACCAGTTTTTGAGGCGGTGCAACGCACTTTCATTCCACAAAAATTTGATGCTTTGGCAACAGTTACGCTCGTGGGTGGTACGGTCGGTGGTTATATTACATTTGCGGGCGTGCATCGTTTGATGGATGCGGGCATTAACGGGGAGGAAAATCTGCCAGAAATCAATCGCAGTGCTACAACTGGCATTTTGGTAACAGCCATTGTACGATATTTGCTATTTTTGGCTTCACTGGGCGTGGTTTTGGCTGGTTTTACGTTGAGTAAAGAAAACCCACCTGCTTCGGTTTTTCAGCGTGCGGCGGGCGAAATTGGCTATAAGATTTTTGGGGTAGTTATTTGGTGTGCGGCCATTACATCGGTGGTTGGAGCGGCTTATACTTCGGTTTCTTTCTTGCGAACTTTTCACCCAAATTTCGAGAAATATAATCGCCAAATCATCATTGGTTTTATTGTTTTCTCGACAATTATCTTTATTTTGGTCGGAAAACCAGTAAAAACGCTTGTTTTTGTGGGAATGCTCAATGGTTTTGTTTTACCAATTGCATTGGCTATTATACTCGTCGCCAGTCGAAAATCTCGTTTGATGGGCAGCTATAAACACTCTTTAATCTTACAAATAATTGGTTGGTTGGTGGTGGCTATTATGTCAGCGATGGTGATTTATGGACTATTATTTTAGAATGCTTCGCCAATAGTTGCATAAAAATTTCCACTTCCATAAGGCGAAAGGGCGTAATCAAGACGCAGATTTAGGTGATTTTTAGTGGCAATTCTAAGCCCTCCACCGTAAGTAAATTTAGGTTTATTCAGACGTAAAAAAGTATCATCTTCACTACCCAAAAATGCCATTGAGCCAAACGCCACAGCCCCCAAACGTTTCCATATTTCCTGACGAAATTCTTGTTGAATAATCAAGGCATTTTTATCTCTAAAATAACCCTCAAAAATTCCTCGCATCTTAAATTGTCCGCCCAAATAAGCCAACTGATTAAAAGGAACATCGCCAATATTGGCAATGGCAACGTAATTACTGGCCCAAACGGTCTTTTTACCCAAACTTTTATAAGTTGCTATATCGGCTGAAATCTTAGTAAAATTTCGATTTGCTCCAAAGATTTTACCCGATGGAACGGCGTAAATTTCGCCAAAAACACCTTTGGTTGGATAAAAAATTTGGTCACGGGTATCTCGCAAAATGCTCATTCCCAGCCCCAAAGTTCGAGACTTATCGCTTCCATTGATTATTCTCGACGATAATTGTCCGCCTTCGGCAGTCCCTGTGACTTTATAATCTTCAAAGTTTACTCTAAGTCCCAAGTAAGTTTTTGGTCGAATTAGCTTTGATGCTAAAAATCGAAATCTAAAATAATCGGCATCATATTTTTCGTCGGGAACTCGATTTTCTCCGACACCCGAATAAATATAATTATAGCGATACCAACCATTTTCGGAAGAAAAATAATATTTATTATTATTGAAAAAAATCTTGAAAGGAAAGAAAACCAAGATTTGTCTATTCTGAGTAAAAGTTGCTCCAAAAGAAAGCTGAGAAAGGTTAGAACCAACCGAATCTTTGGCAAAACCAAAAACAGCCGAGCCAGCAACGCCTCCACCGAATCGAGTTTCGGGGAATCTGAAAACCACGGGCAAGGCAATAATATTTTTATCTCGTAAAAATTTCTTTTTTGTAGAATCTTGTGCAGAAACAACCCGAATAAAACCTAATAATACCAAAAACAAAATGTAGTGCTTCATGCTTAAAATCCAAATTATTGATTAACTATTAAGACCATTTACGGTAAAATGTCGAGTTTGGTCTAAAGTTCCAACTCAATTAAAACAATTAGAAACATGATTTGTTTTGCAGCTTCATCATTCAACTATACTATTGCTTTCTTTGGTGTTGTTCCCACAAACTCCTTCAAATAAAAAGGCTCAAAATCGGCAACATTCTCAAACTGTTGCTGCTCAAAAGCATGAGTTGCCAACGCACCAATACCTTTAGCCGAAGGAAAAATAGTTTGATTCAAGAAAACAGCGTTCGGATTTCCGCCCAAAGTTGCACGACATTTTTCTGCACCATCGCCAAAAAAGATTATTTTATTGTTTTCGAGCAAATCCGCAAATGAAGTTTCGTCAATAATTTTGGCTTGCGTTGGCTCTAAGATTTCGAGCGTATCTGCCTGATAAACAGCACAATATACTTCCATTCGTCGAGCATCAAGCATGGGAATTAATAATGTTGAATGTTGAATGTTTGATGTTGAAGTTTGAATATTCTCTAATAAATATCCATCATCAACCATCAAGCATCCAACATCAAACATCGAATAAGCCATTGCTTCCAAAGTATTGATAGCAATCAAAGGTTTTTCGAGGGTAAAACACAAACCTTTCGCCGTAGAAACGCCAATTCGGAGGCCAGTATAAGAGCCTGGCCCTTTGGCAACTGCTACTGCATCAATATTTTGGAGTTTCAAACTGGCGGTTTTCACTACATGCTCAATGAGCGTAGTGAGCATTCCAGAAGACGACTTTTCGTTATATAATTCGCTGACTGAAAGCAACTTACCATCTTGATGAATGGCAGCCGAACAAGCCTTCGTAGAAGTTTCGATACTGAGAATAATGGGCATTGAAAAGAATTTTGAATGAGTGAATGATAAAATGAATGAATTAAGAAGTTTCTATTTAACCATCATATTCTCCCAAAATTACTCATTCTATCATTCTGTCATTCTATCATTCTATCATTTTATTTACTCCTAATCGCAATCACGGGGTCGAGGCGGGCGGCTTGCCATGCTGGTAAAATGCCCGAAATCACGCCAATTACACTCGAAATGATGAGTCCTTTCAGAATATTTTTGGTAGTCAAAATAATATCAAGTGTACCAATTGGCAAAAAACTCAGTAGATAAACCAATAAAATTCCGCAAAAACCGCCAATTAAGCACAGAAAAATAGATTCAAAAAGAAACTGATAAAGAATAAAAGAGTTTTTTGCTCCCAAGGACTTTTGAATTCCGACAATATTGGTGCGTTCTTTCACCGAGACAAACATAATATTGGCAATACCAAATCCACCGATTAGCAGCGAAAAAAGCCCAATAATTGTTCCTGCCCAACCAATAACTGAGAATAATTCCCCCAAAGCAGCCGCAGCCGCTTCTGGTCGGTTGAGTGCAAAACTATCTTCTTCTGATGGGCGTAAACCTCGTTTTGTACGCATCAGACCCGTTACTTCTCCTTCTAATTCAAAAAGCCCTTCATCATTTTCAAAGCCTTTCAGTACAATATCGCCGTAGGGTTCGCCCGAAGAAAATATTCGTTTGTGCGAAAGAAATGGAATAAATACTTTTTGGTCAGGTTCGCCACCAAAATCGGCAATTTGCTTACCTTTTCGTTCTTGCACACCAATAACCGTAATATTTTGCCCCTTCATCTTAAAAGTTTGTCCGATTGGGTCAGAATCAGGAAATAAGGCATCGGCAATATCTGCCCCCAGAATTCCTACGCTCCTACCCGACTCTACTTCTTGCGGAGCAAAATAACGGCCATTCACAATCGGAACTTCGGTAATTTCAGTAAAATCATAAGTAATTCCTTGGCACAGAGCCTCAATACTATTATTTCCTTTTTTGCAAGAAACACCGCCCGCAAAATCTATCATTGAAACGGCTTGGGCATTTTCGAGATTATCCTTTAAATATTTGAATTCTTCATATTTCGGTTCGGGACGGCGAAAATATTTCCACCAAGGATAATCGCCACCACCGAAAAACCACGGCCACTTCTGCACATAAATTACATTTGTACCAATCGAATTTAAACTGCCTTTGATATTCGATTCGAGCGAATCAACCATCGTATAAACCCCAATAATCGAAAATATACCAACCGTTACGCCCAAAAGCGATAAAACAGTACGTAAAATATTTTCTTTCAAGGCATTCATCGCAAAACGAAAACTCTCAAATATCAGTAGGAATACTTTCATATTTTCTCGCCCCGCAGGACAGTTTTTTTGAATTAATAATTTTACGAAAATAAGCTGGCAAAATTACTTTCGGAAATGAATTTCGTCAATCAGTAGTTTTTAGTAATTTAACGGTAAATTTCAAGGATACGTGGAGCGAACCTCCTGTTCGCTCTGCTGAAAATCATCAACAAACATGAAGAAAAACCTTTCTCTACTTTCACTCTTTTTAGTGTTCTTTGCATTTGCTTGCAAAAACAAACCTGTTCAAACAACTGACGGTACATCAAGTAAATCAAAAGACTTATTTGTACTTTTTGAAGAAGACCCCAATCAAAAAGCATTTTTCTCCGACCGCAAAGGCGTAATTGGTCAAAATGGCATGGTGGCATCAGCTCACCCCGAAGCCTCAAACGTTGGCGTAGAAATAATGAAAATGGGCGGAAATGCCATTGATGCTGCCGTAGCTACGCATTTTGCATTGGCGGTTGTATTTCCATTTGCAGGAAATTTGGGTGGTGGCGGTTTTGCCGTAATCAGAGATAAAAATGGCAAAAGTTATACACTTGATTTTAGAGAAAAAGCACCGCTAAAAGCCAACCGAGATATGTATTTAGATGCCAAAGGCGATGTGATTCAAGGGCTAAGTTTGCTTGGGCATTTGGCAAGTGGCGTTCCTGGGGCAGTTGATGGAATGGTAGAAATTCATCAAAAATTCGGGAAATTATCTTGGGCAAAAGTTGTTCAGCCAGCCATTGACTTGGCCGAAAAAGGCGTGATTCTAACCGACCGTGAAGCATTAGGATTAAATAATAACAAACTATCTTTCAGAAAAGTAAACGGAGAAAATACGCCCTATTTTATGAATCCCGAAAACCGTGATTGGGTAAAAGGAGATTTATTGATTCAGAAAGATTTAGGCAAAACTCTCCGTGCTATTCAAGAAAAAGGCAGAAATGGCTTTTATGAGGGCGAGGTTGCCGATTTGTTGGTGAATGAAATGAAAAAAGGTGGCGGAATTATTTCGCACGAAGACCTAAAAAAATACCATTCAGCTTGGCGTGAACCGATTACAGCCAATTACAAAAACTATAAAATTATCACGATGCCGCCCTCATCAAGTGGTGGTGTGGCTTTGGTACAACTTTTACGTTTTGTTGAGCCTTATCCTTTGCGTAAATGGGGCTTTAATACTGATTCGACCGTACAGGTAATGATTGAAGCCGAACGCCGAGTTTATGCTGACCGTGCCGAATGGATGGGCGATATGGATTTTGTGAAAGTGCCAATGAAAGAGCTAATGAGCAAAAGTTATTTAGAAAAACGCTGGCAAGATTTCAATTTTGAAAAAGCAACTGATAGTAAAAATATTGGTGGCGGAAATATTACAGGAAAAGAATCAAACGAAACTACGCATTATTCGGTGGTCGATAAGGAAGGAAATGCAGTTTCGATTACAACGACTCTCAACGGTGCTTATGGAAGTAAAGTTGTGGTTTCGGGCGGAGGTTTTTTGATGAATAATGAAATGGACGATTTCAGCATCAAATCTGGCGTACCAAATATGTTTGGTTTGATTGGCAATGAAGCCAACGAGATTCAACCCGAAAAACGAATGCTTTCATCAATGACACCAACAATTGTAGAAAAAGACGGAAAGTTTTTAATGGCTGTTGGCACGCCTGGTGGTTCAACGATTATTACCTCAGTTTTTCAAACGATTCTGAACATAACCGAACACGGAATGACGATGCAACAAGCCGTCAATGCTCTTAAATTTCATCATCAATGGTTACCTGACCGCACGGTTTATGAGCCAAATGCTTTCAGTGAAAAAACAGTAAACGCCTTAAAATCAAGAGGATATATTATTGATGCTCAAAAAGGCACACTCGGAAGAATGGACTGCATTATGCTACGTCCAGACGGCACACTCGAAGGTGCATCTGACCCAAGAGCCGATAATACAAGTGTAGGATACTGAAAAAAGTTCTGAATTCTGAGATTAGAGTTCTGAGTTTATCTGATTTTACGGCTTTGAATTGTAAAAGTCATTAACTCAGAATTCAGAACTCTACACTCAGAACTCTATTTAAGAATTCCTTTCGCAATCAAATACGGGATTATTAACCAAAGTAAGCCTTTTATCAAAAAAAACAGAAAACCAGCCCATCCGAGCCGCTTAAACCATTGCTTAAATTTCGACTGTTCTTCCATAAAACATTTTTACTGTTGACCATCGACCATTGACGGTTGACTATTTGTATAATTTTTCAACAAAAACATGAGGCCAATAGTTGCAATCAACGAAAAACCTACGATTGACATCGGTACGTGGTCGATACTTTCTAAATCGGTTTTCACGATTCCGACATTGTGCAAATATATAATCGTTATAGCAAAACCATTATTGAAAATATGAGCAAAAATCGGCACACGGATATTACCAGTCCACAAATAGAAATAGCCAAACAACACGCCCAACATCATGCGGGGTAAAATGCCATAAAATTGAAAGTGAATAACCGCAAAAATAAATGCAGAAACCCAAATAGCAATGTGCGGATTACCTGTTCCGAGTAAAATTTTTCGCATGATTAAGCCTCTAAAAATCAATTCTTCGCCAATTCCTGCAATCACGGCAATTACCAAAAATGCTAATAAAAACTGCCAAAACGAAGTAAAATCTGTAAAAAATTTGGTAGTTTCGGCGAGTTTATCTTCCATTCCTTTCAATAAGGATTCTAAACCTTGCAGCGATTCAGGAAATACAAAGCCTTTATTAAGTTCCTGCAACCAACCATTAAAACCCATAAAAGCGACCTCCACCAAAACCACCATTCCGAAAACTGCCAAAGTTGGTACTTTCGCAAAATTTAGGTCTTGCCAAGATTTTTTTTCAATGATTTTCCAATAGACCCAAGCCGAACCTATAAACCCAAAAAATGAGCCAAAGCCTTGCCCCAAAATTATTGCAAGCCAAGCATTTGGAAGTTTAGAAAAATTACCTCCAATATTTCCCATATCGCTCAACGATACTCCAAATGAAAGCATTACCAAAATCTGAACAACGCCACCAATAAAAAGAAAGCCAATCAAAAAAAGGCCAATAATAACCAAAAGCGATGAAGCTGCGGGGTTTTCACGAGAAGCGATAAGTTTCATAAGTTTTTTCGTAGTTTTGTGGCAAAAATATTCAGTATTTCCTGCATTAGCAATGTTTTGAGAGCTTTTAGCAATTAGTGATTAGCATTTAGCTTTCTAAAAACGGAATTATTAGATGTTTTTCATGGTTAATATTTAAAAAATGCAAAACAAGTTTTTAACTTGTTTTGCTGCGAAAAGACAAGTTAAAAACTTGTCTTACCAAAAATCATCAACTAAAAATGGCAAAAATAGGTAATATAGATTTAGGAGAATTTCCACTTTTACTCGCTCCGATGGAAGATGTGAGCGACCCTCCGTTTCGTTTGGTTTGTAAAGAAAACGGTGCAGATTTGATGTACACCGAGTTCATTTCG
>JBKBSS010000020.1:10412-18079 GCA_046291385.1 Emticicia sp.
AGAAGGCTTGATTCGTAATGCGGCCAAAAGCGTGATGAAACTTGATATTTTTGAGTACGAACGCCCCATCGGAATCCAACTTTTTGGTAGCGATATAGAAACAATGGGCGAATGCTCACGCATTGCCACCGCCGCCAAACCCGATTTGATTGACATTAATTATGGTTGTCCCGTAAAAAATGTTGCTTGCCGAGGTGCGGGTGCGGCTTTATTGCAAGATATTCCGAAAATGGCCGAAATGACAGCCGCTGTTGTGAAAAACACGCATCTGCCAGTTACGGTGAAAACACGTTTGGGTTGGAATGAAGAAACAAAAAATGTTGGCGAAGTTGCCGAACGCTTGCAAGACGTTGGTATTCAAGCACTTACGGTGCATGGACGTACGAGAGCTCAAATGTATAAAGGTGAAGCCGATTGGACTTTGATTGCAAAAATCAAAGAAAATCCACGCATCAAAATTCCGATTTTTGGCAATGGAGATATTGATTCGCCCGAAAAAGCCCTTGATTATCGTAATCGTTTTGGCGTTGACGGAATCATGATTGGTCGTGCGGCCATTGGTTATCCTTGGATTTTCAACGAAATCAAGCATTACTTCAAAACTGGCGAAAAACTCGCTCCACCAAGCATCGAACAACGAGTTGATGCGGCCAAAAAGCACTTAGAGTTTTCGATGAAATGGAAAAACGAACGCCAAGGAATACTGGAAATGCGTCGCCATTACAGCAATTATTTCAAAGGTTTACCCAACTTCAAGGAATATCGTATGCGTTTGGTACTTTCGATGGATTTCCAAGAAATTCTTTCAATTCTCAACGAAGTTTCAAAAGTTTACGAAGGTTTTCTACTCGAAAAACAAGAAATAATAGTCGAATACGCTGGCGTGGATTAAATCCAATGCCTCAATGATTGAATGAGAGAATGAATGAATTTTAAATTTACTTGCTTCCTACACTCTCATTCTATCATTGAAACATTCTATCCCTCAAATACTCACTCATTCTATCATTGAAGCATTCACTCATTAAAAAACTCACGTGAATAAAAACACCTTTACCAATCCCGAAAACCGAACACTTATTTCTTGGCTTTTACTTAGTTTATTGGCCATTATGTGGGGTTCTTCGTTTATTATCATCAAAAAAAGTTTGGATGACTTCACGCCCGTTCAAATCGCAACAGTCAGAATTTTAGCGGCTGGATTAGTATTTTTACCGTGGATTATCTCCTCTCGCAAACAATTTCCAAAAGAAAAAACCAAATATTTCCTTGCTTCGGGGCTTTTGGGGTATTTCTTGCCAGCGTTCTTGTTTGCTTTTGCGGGAAGCAAGATAAACAGCTCATTATCAGGTACATTAAACTCCGCAACGCCTCTTTTTGTGTTGATTGTTGGAGCATTTTTCTTTCAGCAAATCATCAAACGTTGGCAAGTAGCAGGTTTAGTTTTAGGCTTTATTGGAAGCGTGATTTTGGTGCTTTCTTCGAGCAAAGATGGGCTTTCCATTAGTCAATTAAACCCTTTTGCTTTATTGATTATTTTGGCTTCGTTGATGTACGGTTTCAATGTAAATATTGTGGGCAAACATTTGAGCGGTATCAACCCAGTTTTGTTGAGCGGCTGGACACTTTTTAGTGTGGCCATTGTTTCAGCAATTATCCTTTTTTCGACTGATTTCGTTTCTCGCATCAATGCCGATACCATGCAGCCCTTGATAATGTTGCTTTTGCTCGGAGCAATCAATTCGGGCATTGCGGCTATCATTTTCAACTATGTTTTGCAGATTTCTTCGCCTGTATTTGCTTCATCGGTCACTTATTTAATTCCTGTCGTGGCAACCTTGATGGGTTTCATTGATGGCGAATCTATATCTTTTTTGCATTATTTTGGTATGACAATTATTTTGGTTGGTGTATATTTGATAAATAAAAAATGATGCACGAGGAAATGTGGCACGTTTTCCGTTAATCTTGTTAAAATTTATGATTTATCAAGATGTTCCACACTTTTTGCATAACACCAAAATCTAATCAACAAAACCATGCTAAAAGCAATCATAAACGACCAGAATTTTGAGATTTCAGACGAAAAAGGAGAAATTTCGGTCAATAACCAACCCTTTTCGTGGGATTTCCGTGATATTTCTGACAATCATTTTCATATCATAAAAGATAATAAATCGTATAATGCCGAACTCGTAGAGGCCAATTATGCTGAAAAAATCTTTAAACTGAAAATAAACGGCACAATTCACACCGTCAATCTCAAAAATCGTACAGATTTACTTTTAGAAAAAATGGGCATGAGTAGTGCGGCCTCCGCCAAACTCAACAACCTAAAAGCACCAATGCCAGGTTTGATTTATGAAATGAAAGCAAAAGTAGGCGACGAAATAAAAAAAGGCGATGTATTATTGATTTTGGTAGCCATGAAGATGGAAAATGCCATCAAAGCCGCTGGCGATGGCATTGTAAAAAGCATCAAAACCAACACAGGCGATAGTGTAGAAAAAGGGCAATTAATCATGGAATTTGAGTAAAACGAGCATTAAACCTATTATTGAAGCATAAATGTGGCACACCTCCTTGTTTAAGACAAAAAGGTGTGCCACACTTGTTTTAATGGTTCAATTCAAATTTCTATCTTCAAAATTTTCCAAACTCAAAAATTTAAACATAACTTTGCTCTAAAATACACTTATAATGTCTGAACTAAAATACAAGCGAATCCTTCTTAAATTAAGCGGCGAAGCCCTCAACGGCGGCGACAAAAGCCAAATCATTAACTCTGAAATTCTTTCGCAATACGCCCAAGAAATTAAATCTATTGTTGAAGCGGGTTGCGAAGTAGCAATCGTAATCGGTGGTGGAAATATCTTTCGTGGAGCAAGCCAAAACTCAGGCATTGACCGTGAGCAAGGCGATTATATGGGCATGATTGCCACCGTAATCAACGGTATGGCGGTGCAAAGCTCTTTAGAAAAAGCTGGATTAAACACTCGTTTGATGTCGGCCATAAAAATGGAACAAGTTGCCGAGCCATTTATTCGTCGTCGTGCAATTCGTCACCTCGAAAAAGGCCGTATCGTAATCTTAGGAGCAGGAACAGGAAACCCATATTTCTCGACTGATTCGGGTGGAGCATTGAGAGCCAACGAACTGGGCGTTGATGTATTGATGAAAGGCACAAGCGTTGACGGAGTTTACACAGCCGACCCTCGCAAAGACGCAACCGCCACAAAATACGATAAAATAAGCTACGAAGAAGCCATCAACAAAAACCTGAAAGTGATGGATTTGACGGCCTTTGCTCTTTGCAAAGAAAACAAAATGCCAATCATTGTCTTTGATATGAATGTTGCAGGAAATTTGATGAAAGTAGTAAAAGGCGAAAACGTTGGTACTTTGGTAGGAGATTGATTGAATATTTATAAATATTATAATTTAGAAATACGAAGTTTAAGAAAATGGAAGAAATAGAATTAGTCCTTGATATGGCAAAAGACACGATGGAACGTGCCTTGAAACATACACAAATCGAACTTTCAAAAATCAGAGCGGGGCGTGCTTCTACCCAAATGCTTGATGGAATTCAGGTTGAATATTATGGTTCGCCTACGCCACTGAGCCAAGTTTCATCAGTCAGCACACCCGATGCTCGCACAATCTCAATCAAGCCTTTTGAGCGTAAACTCATTAATGATATTGAGCGTGCCATCATCAATTCAAACATCGGCCTTTCGCCAGCCAATGATGGTGACACGATTCGTCTGAATATTCCACCATTGACCGAAGAACGTCGTAAAGATTTAGTAAAAAAAGCTAAAAATGAAATCGAAGTTGCTCGTGTGAATATCCGCAAAGTTCGCCAAGAAGCAAACGATGAATTAAAGAAAATTCAAAAAGACGGTGGTTCGGAGGATGAAGTAAAAAAAGCTGAAGACCGTGTTCAAAAAATGACCGATAGCTATATTACGAAAGCCGAACAATTAATGGCCGATAAAGAAAAAGACATCATGCAAGTGTAGTGTGGAGCGAAACTCCAGTTTCGTTGAAAGAATAGAAAGCCTGCCCAAAAGCAGGCTTTTTTAATGAAATCTTTATAAATTGCGTTGAAATTAAGTCAAAAAATTCATTGCCGTCTGCTTTAGCTGACGGTTCTAAAAAAACATCAAAATACGGATTCAGCCAAAATTGAGTATATATTTGGCTAAAGCCAGAATGTTTTTTAAATTATATTGACCGTCGGTTAAAACCGACGGCAATGAAATAAAATATTCCTTACCAGACAAAAAGCTGACTATGAATCCTGCCGAACGCATAAGCGAACTAACCGAAAAGCTCAATTATTATAACCAACGCTACTACATGGATAGCGTTTCGGAGATTTCTGACCAAGATTTTGACTTACTTTTAAAGGAGTTAGAATCACTCGAAAATCAATATCCTGATTTAAAGTTACTCGAATCGCCAACGCACCGTGTGGGCGGCACAATCACCAAAAACTTTGCGAGTGTCGAACACCGTTATCCGATGCTTTCGTTGGCCAATACTTACAACGAACAAGAACTCATTGATTTCGACGAAAGAGTAAAAAAAGGACTCAACGGCGAAGCCTACGAATATATTTGTGAACTAAAATTCGATGGAATTTCACTCTCTTTGACCTACGAAAATGGCATTTTTGTTCGAGGAGTAACTCGTGGCGATGGCGTAAGAGGCGATGATATTACAAATAATATAAAGACAATAAAAACATTGCCGTTGAAAGTAGCCCCCAACAGCCGCCCCCAATGGGGGAGCTTAAACTCCCTCCCTATCGGGGAGGGCTGGGGAGGGGCTGTTTTTGAAATCCGTGGTGAGGGCTTTCTCCCCTATTCATCATTCGAGAAAATGAATGCTGATGCCGAAGCAGCGGGCGAAGAAAGCTACGCCAATGCTCGAAATGCCGCTTCGGGAAGTTTCAAATTACAAGATTCAGCCGAGGTCGCACGTCGTGGACTCGATGCTTACGTTTATCAATTTTTATCTGATGAAGAAGTTTTTGCAACCCACGAAGAAAGCCTCATTGCACTCAAAAACTTAGGTTTCAATGTTTCACCAACTTGGCAAAAATGCACTGATATTCAGTCAGTTATCGAATATATCAAACTTTGGGACGAAAAACGTTTTTCATTACCATTGGCAACTGACGGTATCGTAATCAAACTCAATTCGATTGCCCAACGAGCCGAACTGGGTTATACCGCCAAAAGTCCACGTTGGGCAATTGCCTATAAATACAAAGCCGAATCGAAACCTGCCATTTTAAAAGCCGTCACCTATCAAGTCGGTCGTACGGGGGCAATTACGCCAGTTGCCGAACTCGATAATGACAAACTAAATGGCAAAGGAATCCATTTGTCTGGCACAACCGTAAAGCGTGCATCGCTCCACAATGCCAACGAAATCGAGCGTTTGGGACTAAGAATTGGTGATACTGTTTTTGTAGAAAAAGGTGGCGAAATCATTCCGAAAGTTACGGCGGTTGATTTATCGAAGCGAAATATGTTCAACACGCAAGAAATCGTTTACCCGACCACTTGCCCCGAATGTGGCGGTGCATTGACTCGAAAAGAAGGCGAAGCCAACCATTATTGCACCAACGAAAAAGGTTGTCCGCCACAAATTCGTGGCAAAATTGAGCATTTTATTCACCGCAAGGCCATGAATATTGATAGTTTGGGCGAAGGAAAAATCGAATTGCTTTACGACAAAGGCTTAGTCAACGACATCACAGATTTATATGATTTGACTTACGAAAAACTTTTTGGACTCGAAAAAATAACCGAAGACGAACTCACTGGAAAAATCAGAAAGACTGGTTTCAAAGAAAAAACCGTACAGAATATCTTAGAAGGCATCGAAAAATCGAAACAAGCACCTTTCAAACAAGTGCTTTTTGGTATCGGTATTCGCTATGTTGGTGCTACGGTGGCCGAAAAACTGGCGAGTTTTTTCAAAAATATTGATAATATCAAAAATGCCGATTACGAAACACTTCGCACCGCTCCCGAAATTGGCGATAAAATTGCCCAAAGTATCGTAGAATATTTTCAGAACGAAGAGAACCAAGTTTTTATCGAAAAACTACGTTTGGCAGGTTTGCAGTTTTCAGCTCAAGATGAAGTAAAAGAAATCGAAGGCGACCAACTTACAGGAAAAACATTTCTTTATACAGGAACATTTGCCAATTTTGAGCGTGAAGCCCTCGAACAAAAAATCGAAGCCAATGGCGGAAAAGTTGTCAGCGGAGTGTCGGGAAAATTAGATTTTCTGATTGTAGGCGAAAAACCTGGAGCATCAAAAATACAAAAAGCTCAAAAACTTAACGTAAAAATGATTTCGGAAGAAGAGTTTATGGCAATGCTTGCATAGTGCTAAAACATAAATCATCCCGAATTTTTAAAAGACGCATTTTGCTAATAAAATTTGGTAGAATCTATTTCATTGCCGTCAGTTTTAACTGACGGAATCTTGATATAAAAATAGAACAAATTTGACTTTAGTCAAACAATATATTTAGACTAAAGTCAAATTTGTTTGCTCAAAAGTATCCGTCAGTTTTAACTGACGGCAATGAATGATTTTTCTAATAAAATTCGGGATGATTCATATTTATCTCTCTATTTATTAATTCTTCAACACCGCACAAAGCCACATTCCAATCGTACAACAACCCAAGCCGAGCGATTCACGCCCCAGCTCAATATTAATCGTTTTCATGCCTTGATTCAATAAAACTCCCTCCCACGCAGGTGGAAATTGGTTGATTGCCCACATCAAAAACAATAGGCCAATGCCAAAATACATCAGTTTATCGCCTTTTCCTTGCAGTTTATAATAGCATAAATAAGTCGGAATCAAGTAAACGGGAATCCAAACAAAAGGGTCTGGGTCATTGTATTGCACGAGTGCAAACAAAAAAAACATCACCACAAAAAACCAAAGAATTGCTTTCTTTACCATAATTTTAAAGGTATTGGGTTAAAAATATTTTCAAAACAAACAAAAATACAATGAATGGATTTCAAAAAATATGATATATGTCCTTAATTTTTTTACTTTTACAACATTACTTTACAAATAACTGATTATCAAGCCATTAATGTATATTTAAAGGTCAAAATCAAAAAAACTATTAAATTGCATAAGAAAACGTTTGCAGACAGTCAAAAAATTACTACTTTTGTGTCGGCAAATTACCAGCTCCTGCTGAATCCCCCAGGTCTTGACCGAAGCAAGGGTACTGTGGTCGAGCGGTGAATTTGCCTTTTTTTTTGACTTATTCGCATCAATATATTTGTAATTTCTATGTCTAATTGCCCCACGACATAGAAGTTCCCAACAAGAAGTCCCCCTTCAGGGGATAGGGGTGTTTTTCTCCATGAAATTTTTTATTGATACAGCCTCTCTCAAAGACATTCAAGAAGCACAAGACCTCGGTATTCTTGACGGTGTAACTACTAATCCTTCATTAATGGCCAAAGAAGGTATTTCTGGCAAAAATAACGTTATGCGTCATTATAAAGCAATCTGCGATATTGTAGATGGCGACGTAAGTGCAGAAGTTATTGCTACTACCTTCGAGGAAATGATTGCCGAAGGTGAAGAATTAGCCGAAATCGACG
>JBKBSS010000209.1:0-5898 GCA_046291385.1 Emticicia sp.
AGGTGCAATCATCGGTGGTGCTGATGATACAGCCGCAGCTAAAATGAAAATCATGGAAGAATGTGGAATCTTCGTAGTAGCATCTCCAGCCGATATCGGTGTAACAATGTTGAAGGCTCTCGGAAAAGCTTAATTCTAATTTAATAGGTCGTTAAGATTTAGTAAGTTTTGAGTATAAATACCTATAAATAGGGGTAGATAATCTTAGTAATCTTACAAATCTTTTCAATCAAGACATAAAAACAAAAGGTCAGACTCAACAAGTCTGACCTTTTTTTCTTAATTTTGCAAAAAAAATAAAGGAGGCCGTTGAAGAAGATTCTTTACATACTTTTGCTAATCATATCATCAAAGTCGTTTGCTATAACCGTTGGTCCGAACGACCAATACTTTTTGGTGCATGATTATCACGACGATTGGCAAGTATATAACGACCGAATGAAAGCCTATATTCCGTATATTTCGGAACAGCACTTGGGTTATCCTTCGCACACCGTTTTCTGCGATATTCAAAATAATCGTGGCTATAATATTTTGGTTTATGCTCAAAAAGCCGATAATTTCTTGTTTATCAATGGTTCACTTCGCCAGAAAATTCCAGTTGGAAAATGGATTGTATTGAGTGTCGATAGTCTTTATCGAGCTTACGAACAACCAACCATCTACATTACGCTTTATGGCTCAAATAATATTGAAGATAAAAAACTGATGTTGGGCTATAAACGCTCACTCAATCAGAAACAAATCGTTTTGGCGGAGTCGGGTATAACGGCAAAGCCTCGCAGGCCTACGCCTTACCGAAACTATATCGTATTGGTTTCGATGTTTATTTTAGTATTCTTTTCGTATTTATCGAACTCATATATCCGAGCTTTTCAGCGATATTTCAACTTTAAAGACTTATTCAATACTTTTGTTAGAGAACAATCTTTTCTGATAAACAAGCCACTTAATAGAATGAATGTCATGTTTATCATTCTACTTAGCTTAATAATTAGTTTGTTTTACATGCTTTTACAAAGCAAAGGAATCAATGTTTTTGGTGGAAGAGCTATTTTGCAAGAGGGTGATACGCTCGGAGTGCTACTTTCAAACTACTTCCGAATCAGTTTGGCAGTGTTCGTAATTATGGTTATGAAATACTTTTTTATTGGTTTAGTGGGGCAATTGTTTAACCTTGAAAAAGTAGTCGATTTGCATTATTTCAAGATTATACAGACATCAAGCATTTTTTATTCAGCCTTAGTTATGGTGCTGTTAGTTCTTTTTATGGGCTACTTCCCGCATGATTTCAACTGGCAAGTGTATCTATTTACACCAATAGTGGCATTTTATTTGATTAGATTATTCATTCTATATTTTACCATAATTCGTAGTATTCCCATACAAAGTCTATATTTAATTTCGTACCTTTGTATTGTGGAAATATTGCCTATCATTCTCGGCATAAGGTTTGCCATGCAATGATGTCTTTTTAGTGTTTATCATTAAAAAAAAACAATAAAATTTTGTACTCGAAAACCCACAATTTGGATGAGTGAAGTAACAGAAACAATAACAATAACTCAAGAACGACTCCGTGAAGTGGAGAGTATCTTGGTGACTCAAGCAAGACCGACTGACGAAAAATCTCCGTATTTTGAGATGGCCAAAAAATTTGATTTAAAAGTGGATTTTCGTTCTTTTATTGATGTAAAAGGCTTAGACCACCGTGATTTTCGTCGTCAGAAAGTCGATATTTTGGCACACACTGCTATTATTCTAACCAGCCGAAACGCAGTAGATAATTTCTTTCGTATCGCCAAAGAAATGCGAATCGAAATTCCAATTGATATGAAGTACTTCTGTATTTCTGAACAAACGGCTAATTATTTACAGAAATACATCGTTATCAGAAAACGTAAGATTTTTGTAGGTCAAAAAACTGCTGCTGATTTGGAGGCATTGATTTTGAAGCACAAAGGCGAGAAATTCTTGTTTCCTTGCTCAAATATCCGTAGCAATGAAATTCCAAATTTGATGAACCGCAATGATTTGCACCTCACAGAAGCAATCATGTATGAAACTGTTCCATCAGATTTATCGGATTTGACTGAGGTTTTTTACGATATTATTTGCTTTTTTAGTCCATCTGGAATCACATCATTGATTTCTAATTTTCCAGACTGGAAACAAAATAACACTCGTTTGGCAGCTTTTGGGCCAACAACCGCCAAAGCTATTCGAGATGCAGGGTTTATTCTTGATATTGAAGCACCGTTACCCAATGCACCTTCAATGACAGGAGCTTTAGAACTCTATATAAAAAAGGCAAACAATATATAATAAAAATAAGTTAATAGGCTAAACCACAAGTTTAGCCTATTTTTTTTCGTTATGGTGTTAGGAATATAAATAATTAATTAAATTGCCTTTGGAAAGAGAAATGATATAAAAAATACGTTGCTTTTGCAGCCAAAATATTCTCAATTCTCGTCTATTGACTATTCGACTATTTTCGCCTACTATGAGAAAGATTTATTATATAGTTTTATTAATAGCGTCTTTTACTGCTCATGCACAACAAGACGCTCAGTTTACGCACTACATATACAATCAGTTATTTCTGAATCCTGCTACGGCTGGTTCTGAGAACGTAACTCGTTTTCAGGCAATTTATCGTACACAATATCAGGGTTATCAAAGTACTTTTGATGATGGCGGAGCTCCAGTTTCACAAGTGATTTCGGCAAATATTCCGCTCAAAATGCTCAAGGGTGGCGTAGGGATAACATTCGTCAATGATAAAATAGGGGCAAGTACCCAACAAGATTTTAAATTATCGTACGCTTATCAAATGCCAATCGGAAATAGCCAGCTGGGAATAGGAGTGAGTGGAGGTTATTTTTCGAGAGGAATTGATTATGGTCGTTTGCGTCCGAAAGATGAAGGCGACCCACTTTTGGCAACAGGGCGTTTCAGTCAGTCGGCGATTGATGTAGGAGCAGGGCTTTACTTGAGTAATCCATCTTACAACATTGGTTTGTCAATGAATCATATCAATCAACCAACCTTCGGACTCGGAACTGAAAGTGCAACCAATACGCTCAAACGTAGTGCGTATTTGACAGGAAGTGTGCTAATCGGAGTTTCATATACAATTGATGTGAGTCCGATGTTGATTATAAAATCAGATTTAAACACAATTTCAGCCGAAGCTGGTGCAATAGCTACTTACGATAGCCGTTATTGGGTAGGAACAAGCTATCGAACGGGCGATGCCATTTCGGGTCTTGTTGGTGCAAATGTTTTGGGCGGAAGCATGAGAATCGGTTATGCAATTGATGTGATTATTGGCGGTAAAAACGCTAAAAGTCCGATGTCGCACGAAGTACTTTTGAGTTATTCATTGGCCGCTTTGAGAGCAGGAAAAAAATCAATTGTTCGTACACCAAGATATAGATATTAAAATTAATTTTGATAAAATATTTACCAAAGAAAATTTGAAATAACTACTCGTTTTTATTTCAAAAAATGCCCCAAAACCTAATTCTGGTACAGTTTGTGCCGTTTAATAATAAAATTGCTATTTCCTCCGCCCACCTCTCTAACCCTGACAAACGTTGTTGTTTTAACAACAACTGATTAAAAATTGTGTAAATAGGTTTATTCAAGACCTCAAAATAGATATTTTGGCTTAATAATTGCTTAATCAATTGATAGTTATCGGAAAAACTTATTTTTTTTTATAACTTTGTAGGCTAATGCAATATTAATTTCGGAAGTCACGTTTCTATATTATCGAAAGTATCAATACCAAAAAAAATAGATAACCAACTTGTTTTCAGCTATGAACAAGAGAATATTAAGTACCTTTTTGAAAAGTCTGTTAGTGATTGCCCCAATCGTAATGATGCAGAGTTGTGGTTCTAAAAGTCCCCTAAGTAAAATGGGAATTGGGAAGAAAGGCAGCAAAGGAGGTGGCAAAGACATTGGCATGGATGGAATCCGTGATGGAGAAATCATGGCAACTTCTCGTAAGGGCTATAAGCAAACTGCTCCTCACGGAATGGTGCTAATTCCTTCGGGGTCGTTAATGATGGGACAAGCTGACGAAGACGTAATGTCGGCTCGTATCTCAATGAATAAGCGAGTAACCATCGTTCCGTTTTACATGGATGACACAGAAGTTACTAATCACGAGTACCGTCAATTCATGAATTCAATGATGACAGACTCGGTTTCTGTTTTAGGTGAAGAGTTTATTATGTCAACACTTTATCCTGATACTTCGGTTTGGAGTAAAGATTTTACCTATCATAACGGCGACCAAATGACTGAATACTATTATTCGTCACCCGCTTTTGATATGTATCCAGTAGTGGGTATTAGTTGGGATGCCGCTGTATATTTTAGCAAATGGCGTACAAAACTATTAAATGATAACAGGTCTCAGAAAAATCTTTTCAAATCGCCACGTTATCGTTTGCCTTCAGAAGCAGAATGGGAGTGGGCAGCACGTGGTGGTAAAGAAGGTGCTAAATATCCTTGGGGAAATCCCTACGTAGCCAATGGCAAAGGATGTTTCTTAGCTAACTTCAAACCATACAGAGGAAATTATCGTGCCGATGGTTATCCTTATACCGCTCCATCAAATGCCTTTAATCCGAACGATTATGGTTTGTATAACATGGCAGGAAATGTGGCAGAATGGTGTCAAGATGCCTATGCCGAGTCGTATATGCCAGTTACATGGGATTTGAACCCTGTGTATAACGACGAAAACGAGCCTCGTAAAATTATCAAAGGTGGTTCTTGGAAAGATGTTGCGTATTTCCTCGAAACAGGTACTCGAACTTATGAGTTCCGTAACGAACGCCGCTCTTATATCGGATTCCGTTGTGTGATGGACCGTTTGGGTAGTGTTCCAGGAAGAGAATAATATCAAAAATAATTGCGAAGTATATTCCGAAATATTCTGCTTGAATATTCTGATTTGTGCTTCGCATTTATTATGTTCAAGTAAAAGTAGATTCAAAAATTATTAAATAAATTCCCTTTCAAATTAAAGCTTAATTCTTAACTTTTTTAAACACATGGCAGCAAATAACAACGGTAAAAGTTTATTTTGGGACAAAATCATTCCGTTTTTCTATGGAGCAGGAGCATCAGTTGTAATCTTGGGTGCGTTGGGTAAAATCATGCACTACGACTGGGCAAATTTTATGTTACCTATTGGTTTAGGCACAGAAGCTGCCATTTTCTTGATTTATGCTTTTCAATCATTCCTTCGTCCAGATAATGAATATCAGTGGGAAAAAGTTTATCCAGAGTTATCTGATGATTTTCAAGGCGACCTTCCAAAAAGAAGTGTTACTTCAACTCAAGGTGCTGGTCTAACTGCCAAAATGGATGATATGCTTGCTAATGCTAAGATTACTCCAGATATTTTTGATGGTTTGAAAACAGGTATCCAAAGCCTTACGGGTCAAGTTGCTAAAATGTCAGATTTGTCAGATGCAACCATAGCAACAAGCGACTACGCTAAAAATGTAAAAAGTGCTTCTGGACAAGTAACAGCAATGAGTACTGCCTATGGAAGTGCTGTATCGGCAATGAATAGCATGGCTGATGCAACCAAAGATGCACAAGAATATCGTTCACAATTTACAAAGATTACCCAAAATATGGGTGCTTTGAACTCTGTTTACGAACTTGAACTACAAGATACTAATAAGCATTTGAAAGCAATGAACGCTTTCTACGGTAACTTGACAACTGCCATGCAGGATATGTCGGATGCCTCGAAAGAAGCTCAACAATTCAAATCTGAAATGTCGAAATTGACTACTTTACTTAAACCTATACTTTTGTAGAGCAACTTTTCAAATTGCTCTACAAAACGACCTATGAAAATCT
>JBKBSS010000210.1:0-5860 GCA_046291385.1 Emticicia sp.
CAAAAGTGCTAAACCAATTTTTGCTCTAATATCAACGATTATCGACTGTGGGCAACATTTCTTTTCTACTTTCGACTGCATCGCTTCCTTCACGCTTTTCTCCAGCTTGTATGTTTCAATACAGGGCATACAAGCATCCATATTCTGTTTGAAGTGTTCTACTTCCTCAGCCGATGCAGAACCGTCAAGAACGGCCTGTATCATCTTCATGCACTTCTGATGATTTTCACACTGATACTTCATTGATTTGATAATTATAGGAACAGTAATTTTAGTTTGTTTACTTCGTGATGTAAAGTATTTTCTTTCGAGATACAACTTTTCAGACAAAAACTGTTTGGTTCAAAGAAACTCAAGTTCTATGTTTCTTTGAACAAATGGACAACAGAAATCTTTCAAAATTTGTTCACTTGTGTAGTTTTATCTATTAAAATTCTTGCTCTTCACTCTCCAATTCGTTGGTCTTATAACCCATCGACAAAGCATAAGATTTCAATTTTTCTTTCAAGAGATTTCTGGCACGGTGCAATCTTGAACGTACGGTTCCGATTGGAATATCCAAGATTTTGGCCATTTCTTCGTAGGTAAATCCTTCAATATCGCACAAAATAATCACTGTTCTAAAATCAACTGGCAAACTATTTAAGGCATTGGCAACTTCATCGCCAATCATATCTTGCACGGTTTCGGTACGCAAATCGGTTGTGGCATCCATTTCGGCATCTTCTGTCGAATTGTAGGTTGTCTCAACGTCTTGGTAATCGACCTTTGATGGTTCTTTGCTTTTCTTACGATAATCGTTGATAAAGCTGTTTTTCAAAATTCTGAACAACCATGCTTTTGCATTAGTTCCACGCTCAAACGAATTGATAAAACGGAATGCTTTTAGGTACGTATCTTGTACCAAATCATTGGCATCATCTTCATCATTTGTAAGGCGAAAGGCAAAGTTATACATCGAGTCTATGTGTGGCATAAACTCTTTATCAAAAACTGCGTATTTTTCTTTTTCGGAGTATCGTGCTACTACTTCCACAATTTCTTCTTCTTCTTCCATAGACTTTACGTTATAGTCTGGCAAAATTACGATTTTTACACCAAGATTAAAATGATTTATCAGAATACCAAGATTGAATTTTTAAGTTTCCGTAAAAACACTTTTTTAATCTCGACATAAATCTTCGATAATGCAGGAGTTTTATTTTTATGTATATACGACAAAGAAAACAAGAATAGCTTTTGTGAGAAAATGTTATTTGTGCGAAACGACTAATTTTGAGGATAAAAGGGAAGTTTTGGTCAATGGTCAATTTTCTAATCAAATAGACCTCATTTTGTTTCTGCGGGCTGTTGACCGAAAACTGTGGACTTTTCTCTACTTCCTATTATCGCCGCCATCCATCATGCTCAGATAACTAAAATATCGACTTTGGGCAATTCGTTCTTCCATGACAGCTTCTTTTACGGCACAATTTGGCTCGTCGAGGTGCATACAATTATGAAAACGACATTCGCTCATAATCGCCAAAATTTCGGGGAAATAATGACCAATTTCTTCTTTTTCCATATCCGCCAGCCCCAATTCCTTGATTCCTGGCGAATCTATGATGAAAGTTTCGGGAGCAATTTCAAACATTTCGGCAAAAGTTGTGGTATGAACACCCTTATTGGCAAAAGTTGAAACCTGCGAAGTGCGTAAATCTAAATCGGGAGCGATAGCATTGACCAAAGTAGATTTTCCGACGCCCGAATGCCCCGAAATTAGCGAAACTTTTCCTTTCAAAATATTAAAGAAATCATCAACGCCCGTGCCATCAACCGCTGATGTGAAAATACATCTATAATTGAGGCTTTCGTAGAGTTCGGTCAGTTCGTGCTGATACGAAATTTGGTCTTCATTGAGCAAATCAAGTTTATTGAAAATCAACACCGTAGGAATACGAAACGACTCGGCCGCCACCAAAAAACGGTCGATAAAACCGAGCGATGTTCGAGGAAAATCAAGCGTAGCAATTAGCACTGCTTGGTCGAGATTCGTTGCCAATAAATGCCCGTGAGCGGTTTTATGCACCGACTGACGGATGATATAATTTTCACGAGGTAAAATATCGCTGATGATGCCCGCATTACGGTTTTCATCTTCCATTTCATACACTACTTTATCGCCAACGGCAATCGGGTTTGTTACTTTAAAACCCTTGATTTTGAACTTGCCTTTGAGGCGACATTGCATAATTGTTCCTTCGTTGGAACGAACGTCGTACCAAGAACCCGTCGAACGCATGACTAATCCAATGTTTTGGCTCAAAATTTGATAGTATTTATGTTAGTAAAAATAATTAACCTTAAAATAGACTTAAAGGATGTCTTTTATTGAAAAAATATCCGTTTAATAAAATTTGTTTGAATAGTTATACTTCTTCAAACAAAAATAATAAATTTGCACGAAAATTTAGAAATTTATCCTATTCTCTACCAATATGATGGATAAATAAGAAAGTAATTACCATAAAATAAATTTTTAAGTAATTTTTAAGCGTTTGTTGCAACAAATATTGGTTTTTTTTCGTTATTTAGTTGTTCAAAACACCAAAAAGACACACTTTAAACAGATACGACAATGAAGAAAGGAGTATTATTCGGATTAGCCGCTGTTGCTGTTGGCGTTGTAGTTTATTCTTTAAACAAAAAAGGAAAACTAACGATACCATTCAAGCCAGCCACAAAATAATTCAGTCACAATGAATTGTAGCCATAAGAGCCGCCAATTTGCCGACATTCTGGGTTTTTAGCACCACACATTTCTTTTAAATATTGAAAATGTCGGGTGCTTTTTTTGTGCTTTATCTCAGAGAACATCCAAATTGGACATTCTTACCAAAAACTACAAATGTTTCTGATATTCTGCCTTTAGTTTCTCTTTTTCGATTGGCATAACGCCCACGTATTCGCACACAAGTCCGCCCCCTAAGTTCGACATTTCAGCAATTGCTTTCGGTGAAAGTTTCAGAGCCAAACACATCGCCGCAATACTCACAACCGTATCGCCCGCTCCCGAAACATCGGTAATACTACGCAAATGTGCCGCAATATGATGCGTTTCGCCAGCAAAATCTATAAAAACACCATTTTCGGATAATGTTAGAAATACGCCATTTACGCCCAAAGTTTGTTTGGCTGAAGCCACAGCCGTTTTTACCTCTTCTAAATTCTTTACATCAAAATCTATTTTTAAACCTTCTTTTAATTCTTTCAAATTTGGCTTAAAAATATCTGTTCCTTGATAATGCAAAAAATTTCGTTTTTTAGGGTCAACAATTGTCGGAATGCCTTTCGACTTTGCAAAACTTACGATTGACTGAATACTTTCAGCATCTAAAGCACCTTTATCATAGTCTTCAAAAATAATCACATCGCACGATTCGGCCAAAAGTTTGGCTTTTTCAATAAGTTGCAAACGCTCATCGGCATTGATTAGACCGTCCATTTCGGAGTCAATTCTCACAATGTGCTGCGAACCCGCCAAAACCCTTTGCTTTACGGTCGTAATTCGGTCGTTGCTTCTGATAACTCCTTCGGTTGGTAAATCGTTGTCAATCAGTAGTTTAAGCAAATCATTCGCATCCGAATCATTACCTACGACTGTGCATAAAATGGCAGTTCCGCCCAACGATTTTATATTCATCGCCACATTTCCTGCTCCGCCCAAACGAATTTCCTTACGCTTTACATTCACGACAGGAATCGGAGCTTCGGGCGAAATACGCTCAACTTTTCCAAAAATATACGAATCTATCATCACATCGCCCACAATCAATACTCGGAGTTGAGCGAAGGCATCAAAAATCTGGTTTGCTTGCACGAGTTTAAAATATTTTTCACGGAAGGCTTCGCTTAAAGCGAATGTTGCTCAGCGAAGCCTTTCGTTTTCATTCAACTACAAAACTACGGATTTTAGAATGATTTTTTAAAGAATTAATACATTTTGGCTCGGAGATTGCGTTATTTGCAAAGCAGCTCTAAAAATTATTCCTAAAAACAAAAATAGATTTTATGCGTAAGGCTATCCTATTCTTACTATCCTCTTATTTATACTTTTCTCCAAGTGGGCTTTTTGCCCAATCAATGGAGCAACTCGGTTCGGCACTTAATACCGAATTTAATGAGCTAAACCCTGTTATTTCGCCCGATAACAAAACCTTGTATTTTGTACGGGTGAGCCATCCATCGAATAATTATGGGGCAAAAGGCAGCCAAGATGTGTGGTATTCTGAAAACAGAGATGGCTCATGGGCAATTGCCCGCCGTATGCCCAATAGCATCAATAAAGACCAATATAATGACCTTTTTAGTATTACGCCCGATGGAAATACAATTCTAATTTCGGGCGTTTATAGTGGCGGTCGTCGTGAAAATGAAGCTGGACTTTCGACTTGCAAGAAGACAAAAACGGGTTGGAGTGAACCACAGAAAGTAATCATTCCGAAATTTGATGATATGTGCAAAGGTCAATTTCTGACGGCTTGCTTATCGAACGATGGAAAAACTTTGATTTTGGCGTTCAGCGAAAAGAAAAACAGTAAACAAGATGATTTGTACGTGTGCTTTTTGGGGAAAGATGGAAAATGGACAAAACCCGAAAGTCTTGGCGAAAATATTAATACTGGCGATACCGAAACTACGCCATTTTTGGCATCGGATAATTATACGCTTTATTTTGCAACTGACCGCAAAGGTAGCTTAGGCGGCACTGACATTTGGGTGTCGAAACGCTTAGATAGAAGTTGGAGAAAATGGTCGAAGCCAATCAACATGGGTGATAAAGTGAACAGCGATGCCAACGAACTTTCATACACAATTTCAGCTTCGGGCGAATATGCTTATATGAGTACCAAGAAAAATTCGGTAGGAAAAGGTGATTTGGTGCGTTTTAAACTGCGTGAAGAAAAGAAAGTTGAGCCAACGGTGGCGGGCGTGCAAACTTCAAACAGCAGAATTGAAGAACAGAAAAATCTGACCGATGGCAAAAACCCTGTCAATGCTTCTACAACCGCTCCAACGCCCGTTGTAATGATTAGCGGACGAGTTGTTGACCAAAAAACTGGTCGCCCGATAGAAGCAAAGATTGTTTATCAAGACTTAGCCGATGGTGAAGAACTGGGGGAAGCTTACACCAACCCAACAACTGGCGAATACAAAATTGTATTGCCTTACGGAAAAAAATATTCTTACCATGCCATAGCCAAAGATTTTATTGCAATTGGAAAAAACATCGACCTTACGGAAATAAAAGAATTTAAGGAAATCAATGGCGATGACCTAAAATTAGTAGCAATTAAAGAGGGTGAAAAAGTGCCGCTCAACAACATTTTCTTTGAATATGCCAAAGCTACGCTACGTTCGGAGTCGTTTCCTGAGTTAGACCGTATTGCCGAAACTTTGAAATCGAATATAAACCTAACGATTGAGATTCAAGGACACACCGATAACGTGGGTTCAAACGAAAGCAACTTAAAACTTTCAGAAGACCGTGCCGAATCGGTTCGTACTTATTTATTATCAAAAAAGCTTCCTGTTAATAGAGTTACAAGTGTAGGTTTTGGTGAAACTCGCCCAATTGCCAGCAATGACACCGAAGAAGGCAAAGCTCAAAACCGCCGTGTAGAGTTTGTGATTGTGAAGAAGTAAATAGTTTTACAGTTTTCAGTTCACAGTGGGCAGTCAAAAAGTTACCAACTGTGAACTGAAAATTGCCAACTCAAAAAATCACCGTCCGATTTCCAAAAATGAAAACACAGCTTTCAGTTCACAGTGGGCAGTCAAAAAGTTACCAACTGTGAACTGAAAATTGCCAACTCAA
>JBKBSS010000211.1:0-5735 GCA_046291385.1 Emticicia sp.
GATGGCGTTTATAAATCGACCGATGCAGGAAAAACGTGGAAAAACATTGGTCTGGAAAAAACCAAACACATTGCGGCGGTCAGGATTCACCCAACAAATCCTGACGTAGTTTATGTGGCGGCTCAAGGTGCTTTGCACGGTTCTAATGAAGACCGAGGTATCTATCGCACCACTGATGGCGGCAAAACTTGGCAAAAAATCTTTTATGTAGATGCCAATACTGGCTGTGCCGATTTGAGCATGGACATGACAAATCCGAGAATTTTGTATGCCGCCATGTGGCAACACCGCCGCTATCCGTGGAAAGTTGAAAGTGGTGGAGCGGGCTGTGCATTATATAAATCGGTCGATGGTGGCGATACTTGGACAAAAATGACCGAAGGTTTACCAAAAAACATAGGAAAAGCAGCAGTTTCGGTATCAAGAGCAAACCCCAACCGAGTTTATGCGAATATTGAAGCCGAAGGCGATAAAGCAGGAGTTTATAGAAGCGATGATGCAGGAAAAACGTGGATACAATCATCGAAACAAAGAATTACGATAACCCGTGCGTGGTATTATATCGAAATTTTTGCCGACCCACTCAATGCCGATTTAGTGTATATTATGAACGCTCCGTTCTTAAAATCAAGTGATGGTGGACGTAGTTTTGCTCCTGTGCGTGTGCCTCACGGCGATAATCACGACCTTTGGATAAACCCAGCCAATAACCAAACAATGATAAACGCCAACGATGGCGGAGCAAATATCTCGTTCAACGGTGGAGCGAGTTGGAGCAGCCAAAACAACCAACCAACGGCACAATTCTACCGAGTTATTACCGATAATCGTTTCCCTTACTTCGTTTATGGCGGTCAGCAAGACAATACTTCGCTCGGCACGGCTTCTCGCACCAACGGCACGGGCATCGAACGCCAAGACTGGTTTACTGGCCCAGGCTGCGAGTCGGCGTATATTGCTTTCGATAATCCCAACGACCCGCAGGTAATTTATGGCGGTTGTTATCAAGGAAATATTGAAGTTTTTGACACCAAAACGGGCATTGCAAAAGATGTAATGGCTTATCCGCACATTGGTTTGGGCGTTACGCCTAAAATTCAGAAATACCGTTTCAATTGGAATGCTCCAATCATGGCTTCGCCTTTCAAAAACGGCACAATTTATCACGGTGGAAATGTGGTTTTGAAAAGCAATGATAATGGTCAAAATTGGCAAGTAATAAGTGGAGATTTAACCCGAAACGATAAAACCAAACAAGAAGATGGTGGTGGCCCATACACCAACGAAGGTGCGGGTGGCGAGGTTTATAACACGTTGGCCTACATTGCAGTTTCGCCCCACAAAGAAGGAGTTTTATATACAGGCAGCGATTGCGGACTGGTACATTTGACTCAAGATGATGGCAAAACTTGGCAAAATATCACCCCAAAAGATTTGGATGAAAGTTTAATTCACAGCATCGAAGTTTCTCCGCACGACCCCGCAACGGCTTATATTGTGGCAACAAAATATCGTTTCAATGATTTTACGCCTTTGATTTACGTAACAAAAGACTACGGTAAAACTTGGAAGAAAATCACGCAAGGCATTGAAAATGAGAGCTTTGCGAAAGTTGTGAGAGAAGACCCAAAACGCAAAGGTTTACTTTACTGTGGCACCGAATTGGGTTTTTATATTTCGTATAATCAAGGCGAAAATTGGCAGAAATTGCAATTAAATTTACCAATTGTGCCAATTACCGACCTAATTATCCATGACAATGACTTGGTTGCCGCTACGGCTGGACGTGCCTTTTGGATTTTAGATGATTTGGCAGTTTTACAGCAGTCTGATAATCTGCAAACGGCCAATAAAGCAAAAGTTTATACCCCAAAAGCGACCGTAAAATTTGATGCTCAAACTCCACCCGAACCAGTTCCTGGGACAGGACAAAATCCGATGAATGGCGTGATAGTAGATTATTTCTTGCCAAAAGATATGGATAGTACGAGTGTTGTGCTACAAATCCTTGACAATCAAGGCAATATCATCAGAACTTATGACAACAAAAAAGATTTGACTTTTCAACGCTACGAAGGTGGACCAGCCGAAAAAGCAGTAATTCCGAGCAAAAAAGGCATCAATCGTTTTGCGTGGGATATGCGTCGAGAAGGCATTGCGGGCATCAGCAAGGTTTTTGTCAACGGCGATTATCGTGGCTCATTGGTTGCTCCAAATACTTACAAAATCAGACTCATTGCCGAAAAAGACACTTCAACGACCGAAGCCAGCATCATTGCCGACCCACGTCTAAAAGCAACTAAAACCGATTTTGATGCTCAACAAGCGATGCTTGCCAAAATTGAGGTACAAACAAAAGACATTCATAACTCGGTCAATAGAATGAGAAAAGTGAAAGGTCAGATTGAAAACATCACGGCATTGCTGAAAGACAATAAAGATATGGTGGCTTTGGTTGATACTGGAAGGGCCGTTTTGAAGAAAATAACCACTTGGGAAGAAAACTTGATTACGCCAAAACAAGAGACATTCCAAGATGTGATTAATTTTTATAATCGCCTCAACGCCGAACTGCTCGACCTCAAAAATCGTGTGGACGTACACGACCCACGCCCAACCGCAGGAGCAGCTACTCGCCTAAACGACCTAACAAAAGAATGGGAAACCCACAAAGCAACCTTAGAGACACTTATCAATGTAGAAGTAGCCAAATTCAACGAAATGTATAAACAAAAGGCAATTCCTGCCTTGATTGTGCCTGAAAAGTAAGGGTAAGATAAGTACTGGGATAGTTAAAGAATTATCCCAGTACTTTTACAATTACCCTACAACTGACTTAGAAGCAACATCTTTCAATAACAAGTTATTGATTGTTGGTTTCAACGAATTAAAAAATGACCGATTTTCTTCTGGCACATCTTCATCTGAAATTGAGAAAAATAATAAATAAGATGTAGGTATTTCTAAAACCTCACATACTTTCTGTATAGTCGATTTTTGTGGGAATGTATTATTTAACTCAATTTGACAAAGAGCATTCACAGAAATTTCGCATTTTTCGGCTAAGTCTTTTTGTGAAATGCCTTTTTGCTTACGTAAAGTTTTAATTGCTGAACCAATATTCATAGTTATAATATATCATCAATAATGTCTTTTAAATCGACATCTAATAAATCTTGTATTTTATCGCTAATTGATAGTGAATAAAAGAGTTTTTTCAGAAAACCATCATTATCTCCTTTATTCAAACTTTCTACTATTTGTTTTTTATCTTCTTTCGAAAGGTTACTTTTTTCTATTTTTCTAATTAATTCTACTGAATCTGATTTCATTTTTTATGAGAATTTTACTGTTAATACTATGAAAAACAGCTTCTCTAAGTTGATATATTGATATAATAGAGAAGCTAAAAATGTTTGTAGCAACTCTGTTAATATCATCTTCATCAGCGATGTATGTATGAAATAAATTTAATGGAATGATTCTTTTCAAAAAAATACTAACTAAAGGGGAACTGACTTTGCTTTTGACTCCTTTTACTATTCTTTTTAAAAGATTTTTTAATTGTCTATATTTAGTAAGAGTATCTCTCTCAATAGTTTGTAAGTCTGATTGTTTAAAATAATCATAAGTACCTTCGTCTGAAAAACCATGATTATTTTCCTTCTGCCAATTATCTTTTCTTTCTAAAAAATTTACAAATATTTCTATTATGCTATTTACACATTTTTCAACTGGACTATCTTTTGATGGGCGACTCAAAAGAATATCTTGATTCCTAAAAAAACGTTCGTGTCCATTATTTGCTTTAGGCTTTTTTATCTTGATTTTCTTCTCTCTTGATAAAAAACTATCATTCCATTCTCCATAAGCTATACTTTTCAATATATAACTTCTATAGTTATCCAATCCAGAATCTTGAAAATTATGAATATCTGAAGCATATTTATCACAAAGATACCCCAGTTCCTCTTCATTAATTAGGGTATTAACAGTTGGTAAAACCTCAAGACCTAATTCTGAAAAAGTTTTAGCAATTTCATCAATGTCTAATTTTAATCTTTCAGAGACTAAAGACAATTTATATTTTTTACTCCGCTTTGCTACTAACCATACTTTATTGGAGATGGAAGATGTCCAACTATTTATGTTACTTTGTTCTCCTATTATCGACATTTAAAGCAATTTTTATTTTCGATACAAAGGTATAAATTTAAAAATAAAATACAAGTAATAATTGTATTTTATTTTACTAATACAATTCATAATGTATTACATTACCTCCTCTTCCACCATTTTACCACCTCAAACCAAATCACCGAGATAAAGCCGATGGCGGTACAAATGCCAAATTGGGCGATATTCATTGGTGTAAAACCAAAGAAATTGGCCAACGGTGGCACGAAAATCAGCAAGCCCATCAGAGCCAAAGTAATAGAAATTATCAATAACACGAGGTTATTTTTATACACCAAAGTTGTGAAAATTGAATAATAAAACGAGCGATTGACCAACGTCAAGAAAATATTGGCAATGATAAGCGTGGCAAAAACCAACGTACGAGTAAGCGATTCGCTGTAAGCTTCATACACGCCATATTGATAGACCGCCAACGTTCCTGCCGTAATCATCAAACCTTGTATAACACTGATAGTCAATTCTTTCCAACTAAAAAAAGTATCTGTTGCTGGGCGTGGTTGCTGGCTCATTGTGTTTTTTTCCATTGGTTCGTTTTCGTAGATAATCGAGCAGGTTGGCCCCATTATCAACTCCAAAAATATAATATGAACGGGTGAAAAAATATTCGGAAACAACCACCCCAAAGCCAACGGAATAAAGACCGTCAAGACAATCGGAATATGAATCGAAATAATGTATTGAATGGCTTTTTTGAGATTTGTATAAATCTTTCGTCCCATCGCCACGGCATCGACCATTTTCGATAAATCATCTTCTACCAAAATCAATGAAGCGGCTTGTTTGGCAATTTCTGTGCCTTTTTTGCCCATCGCAATGCCAATATGTGCCGCTTTGAGGGCGGGGCCGTCGTTTACGCCATCGCCTGTCATGGCCACAATCTCATTTTGAGCTTTTAGGGCATTAATAATTCGTAGTTTTGCTTCGGGAAACATTCGGGTAAATAGATTGGTATCTTTTACTCTTTTTTGCAATTCTATTTCTGATAATTGCATTAGTTCATCGCCCGTAAGGCTGCGTTCGTGACCTTTAAAACCGATTTGCTTGGCAATGGCCGTAGTTGTGGCAGCGTTATCGCCCGTGATGATTTTTACATCAATTCCCGCCTTATAGAAACTCTGCAAAACGGCTTGAATATTCTTTTTTGGTGGGTCATAAAACGCTACCAAACCTTTGAAACTAAACTTAAATTCCTGCTGCGTTGCGGGGTAATTATTTCCATCAAGTTGGGCCTCTCCTACTGCCAAAATCCTGTAACCATCTTTGGCCAAAGTTTCAATCACTTCATTGATTTTTTGTTTTTCAACTTCGCTCAAAACACTTACATTCATGATGGCTTCGGCGGCTCCTTTGGCCGCAATAAAGCGTTTTTTTGCTTTATTTTCAAAAATATGCGTCATCATGGGCGGCTTTCCTCCCAACGGATATTCGTGAATCAATTCAAAATTTGGGCGTTCGTCTTGCGAAACTGTTTTTGCGTAAGCAGCGTGCAGAGCAATTTCCATCGGGTCGAAAGGAATTGGCTCGCTTGCCCACAT
>JBKBSS010000212.1:0-5726 GCA_046291385.1 Emticicia sp.
AGAAAATATCGTTGATGTTTAATTTCAAATTAGCTTTTTTGTTCCAAAAATTCTTCTGTAAACCTGCATTTACTGCATATTGAGCATTTCCACGCATCATGCCGTAAACATTTGGTGAATTATACCACATCGAGACTTCAGCCGACAAATCTTTTGGTAATTTCAAACTGTGGCTTGTGTAAGCGTTGTACGCTACTTGTCCGACGTTTAAATTTTGCTCCAATAATTGTCCCGAATATCGGTTGTAGTAAACCGAGATATTGTTTTGGGCTGTCCACCATTTTGTAATCGGAATCGGAATGCTAAAGTTGACATTGATATTTTCAAATTTTGCAATATTTTCACGAGTAGCAAAAGTGATTTTTTCTGGGTCGATGCCTTGAATATTGTTGTATTTTTTGATTTTTGCCAAAACTTCAGGGTCATTTATTGCATTTTTTATCACTTCAATCATAAAATCGTTCGTTACGCTGTACCCAAGACTCGTCACAAATGCTTGTTTGAAAGTATGCGTCAACTCAAATGAGTTGGTATATTGTGGTTTCAAATAACCATTTCCCAGTTGGTAAGTGTATGGGTCAAGAAAATATACAAATGGGTTAAGCGACTCATAATCAGGGCGTTCGATGCGACGACTATAAGAATATGTAAGCTGATTATCTTTATTAATCGTCTGATTCAAAAATACACTTGGAAATAATTGTGCGTAATTACGTTCACGTTTTTCGTCCAAAGTAACTGATTTTCCAACTGAATGCGTGTGTTCCATGCGTAAGCCTGCTTGGATATTAAATTTCTTGCTCAACTCTTTGCTGAAATTTGCGTAAGCTGCATTGATGTTTTCGTCATAAATAAAGTAGTTTGTACGTCCTTTATCAACTTCACCATTTTGAAAAAAACGAATATCGTTGTCAGATTTCACCCAGCTACTCTTTGCTCCGAACTCCAATTTAGCCTTACTTTTTGGCAACGGATGCACATAATCGGCTTTCAAGGCAATTATATTATATTTATTTGGTGTGTTGCTCGTGATATTAAGCGGTGCGTTAGATTCTACTTCTCTTTGGTCGATGTACTTATAAAATCTTGATACCATGCCTCGTTCGATACCTAAGTTTTGGTAAGTCGAATAATCAACATCGGCGGTTAATTCTCTGCCTGCGGTTCGCCGCCCAGTCGAATCAAAAGTATGCTTGAAGTTAGCGTTTATCGTTACGTTTTTCCAAGTTCTCAATGTGCTTGCCGTAGTAACTAAACTTGAGTCTGGCACATTACTTCCTGCACGTTTGATGTAAGTTGTGTTTACATTGGGTGCATTTGGTTTGTTTTGCCACGAACCAATGCTTCCATTTACCAAAACTCCCAGTGTTGTTTTCTTGGTAGCGTAAAAGTCAGTTCCAACTTTGTAGCTAAAATTTTGATTGGCATTGTAGCGATACGCATACTGCTCGAAAATTTTGCCGCCCAAATCACGGGTAAAAACATTATTATTGAAACGTTGATTATCTGAAAAAGTAAGATTAGCAAAAGTATTGAATTTCCCTTGGCGATTGTTGAGATTTAAACTCGTATTATATTTTGGCATAATACCAGGTTTTACGGTTTCGATTTTGCTGAAATCTTCGTTCAAACCTTTTGATAAATAGGGAGGAAAACTGGCCGAAAATCCTGCCGAAATGCTTCCATTTGTACCAAAATTCTTATTTTTCTTCGTAACAATATTGATTACGGCTTTTCCTGCGGCATCGTAGCGAGACGATGGATTCGAGATGATTTCAATCTTTTCGATTTGGTCGCTATTCATGTTTTTGAGCTGATTTGTCAAATCACTCTGTGACATATACGTTGGCTTGCCATCCATGATTACCAACACGCCTTGCTTACCTTTTACACTGATATTGTCATTGTTATCGACCGTTACGCCTGGTGATTTTTGCAAAACTTCCAAAACCGTACTTCCCGTGGCCACGATGCTGCCTTCAACGTTTACAATTAGCTTATCGGCTGCTTGCTCGATAAATGGCTTTTTTGCCGTTACGGTTACTTCTTTGAGGTTTTGAGTATCTAAATTTAGTTGAATTGCCGAAAGTTTTACTTCAAGATTTTCGTCATTCAGAATGATTTTTGGCGAAAAATATTTCTTATATCCAACCATCGAAACTGAAATGATGTACTGTGTTTCGTTGCCGACTGCAATTTGTTCGAAGCTAAATTTTCCATCCAAGTCGCTGATAGCACTTTTTGTGAGGGTTGAGTCTTTGGCTTTTAATAATAAAACATTGGCGAAGGGTAAGGCTTGTTTTTTCTCGTCGAAGAGGCTTCCTGAAATTTTACCTTTGTACGAAACACCGTTAGTAACTCCGTTAGTTTGGGCAAAAGTAAACACGCTCGCAAATGCGAGTAGCATTGTTAGTAATGGCTTTTTCATTTTTGTAATTGTTAGTTTATAGCTTTTTCTTTTTTAGATGTGAGATGCTGGATATGAGAATAAAAAATCTCATATCTTATTTCTCGTATCTCAAATCTATTTGTTAGATGCAAAAAATATCTTGCGGGTTACAATCTCTAAGGTTTTTGATAAACTACCCCAAAAATTTTGAGGTAGTTTTTAACTTTTTCAATTGTATAACGTTGGCTTTTCATAATTTATATGACAAATATATCGGTACTTTGTAATACAAGGTAATAGTTATTACATAAATGGTTTTTATTTTAGTATGAACGGTTCAAGGTTCCAAATTAACTTTTGAGTAATAGATGCAATTGAGAAAAGAAGCGTTGCGTGGATTCTTAAAATGGGCGGCATCCCGCTATTTTAATATTATTTATTATTCTCTGGAACAAACTCCAGTATATCGCCAGGTTGGCAATTAAGGGCTTCGCAGATGGCTTCTAAGGTAGAAAAACGAACTGCTTTGGCCTTTCCTGTTTTTAAAATCGAAAGGTTTGGGAGCGTAATATCTACCTTTTCGGCCAATTCTGAGAGCTGCATCTTGCGTCGGGCAAGCATTACATCAAGGTTTACGACAATAGGCATATTGGTAGTTTTTTAAACAGTTAATTCGTTTTCTTCTTGTAATTCAACGCCACGTTTGAAAATTTGTGAGATTAGATAGATAATTCCTATGCCAAAAATGTAGGTTAAATCAGGAGAAAAATTATATCTGAAATAATCAGTTACAAGCCCTTCTAATGCAATTGTATATTGTCCAATAATAAAATTGATGACTCCAATTATAATCGTCAAATGAGCTATTTTTTCAATCATAATTGAGGTATTAGAAGTGAATGGATTATTAATATTAATGTTGGTGAGAGCATCTTTTGCTAATTTCCAGATTTTTATCACAAAATAGATTTTTATCAAAAATAAAATATAGTAGAATATGAGCCTTCCTAAATAGTCATTTTTCAATGTTCTGAAAGAAAGTTTCGCATCTGAAATGGTAACGTTTTTAGTAAAATCGGCATCAGGAAATGATATAAAATAGATTGTGGCAATTCCACCTATAATAGTCAATGCTATCGAACCAATATAGCCAATCCACGCAATGACTCGTAAAACATTCAAGATTTTTTCGGTCTGAGTTTTCATAATTTTAGTTTTTTTAAACAGTTAAATCGTTTTCTTCTTGTAATTCAACGCCTCGTTTGAAAATTTGCGAGATTAGATAGACAATGCCTGCCATGAAAAAATATTCCCCCTGATTGAAGTGATTGACTAAATCAATATCAGTTCGTTTAGAAATATAATCAAAGAAACCGTCGCCGATTGCTGCCAAAACCCAAAGGCCAAGTAATAGGTAACTGATGTTTTCAACTTTGATGGCAATTTCGTTCGTAAAAGGATTTTTTAGCTTTAGTTTGTCTAAAAAATCAAATAGATAGTACCAAATGTGAGCTTTTAATGCAGCGAATGCGATAACTAAAGATTTCGCATAATAGAAATAAGTAAGACTAAAGTTGCGTAGCCCTTCAACATTTCGGTCGGCTAAATACATCTTTTTTAATAATTCTGGATTCCAGAAACTAACTATCAAAGAAATAATTTGGCTTCCACATTCGATAGAAAATCCAATGCCACCAATGAGGGCTAAATATTTGATAATTTCTAAAATTGTTTTGGTTTGCGTTTTCATAAATATGTATATTAAAATGTATTTGATAGTATAAATGTAAAATATATTTATTGATAAACAATAAATATATAGTGTTTTTTAGTAAATAAATATTGATAAGCAGTTTTATTATTTTGTAAGATAACTTTTCAATGTATTTTTGTACATCAACATAATTTGAAAAATTGTGCTGTAAGCAAAATGTATTCAAACTTAGCACCCACAGTTTTTGTTATCTTTGTGAAGGATTAAAGCGATATTTTAGAATATAATTTATAGCGTAAAATAAGATATTTATTCATTTACTTACTCATTGGTTTAATGAAACTCATAAAAGTAGCAGCAGGTACGCTCAACCAAACGCCTTTGGCTTGGGAGCAGAACCAAAAAAATATTATTGATTGTATAAAAGAAGCTGATAAAGAGGATATTAGCTTGTTGTGTTTGCCCGAATTGTGTATTACGGGCTATGGCTGTGAAGATGCTTTTTACTCATGGGATTTGGTCGAACAAGCCAAAGAAAGCCTTCTCGAAATCGTTCAGCATACATCGGGAATCATTGTTTCGGTAGGTTTGCCGATTCGTTTCAATAGTAAAGTTTATAATACCGCTTGTCTGATTGCTAACAAGAAAATCTTAGGATTTGTCTGCAAACAACATTTGCCTAACTATGGGGTTTTTTATGAAGACCGTTGGTTTCATCGTTGGCAGGCGGGTGTGCGTGATGAAATCGAAATTGACGAAATCAAATATCCAATCGGAGATTTGGTTTTTGAATTGGGCGGCGTTCGCATCGGTTTCGAGATTTGCGAAGATGCTTGGGTGGCCAATCGCCCAGGTCGTGCGATGTTCGATAGGGGAGTAGATATTATTTTGAATCCAAGTGCAAGTCCGTTTTCGTTTTCAAAATTTGTAACCCGTGAACGTTTCGTCATTGACGGCAGTCGCTCGTTTGCTTGTAGTTATATTTATACAAACTTGCTCGGAAATGAATCAGGTCGCTTGATTTTTGATGGAGATTCCATGATTGCTTCTGACGGAAATCTATTGGTTTCTTCACCACGTTTTGGCTATGCCGATTTTTATGTCACAAGTGCGGTGATTGATGTCGAAATGCCAAAAGTAAATCATTCACAGGTAAAATCACCGATTACGCAAGGAAATTGGAAAGTACCAGCACTTTTCGATTTCCCCGAAATAAAACCAGTTGCTCCGCAAACTGCCGAACTCGAAAAGTTTGAGCGTGGTGGATTCTTGAAAGAAGAAGAATTTGCTCGTGCCGTAAGCTTAGCTTTATTTGATTATCTCCGTAAATCTCGTTCGCAAGGTTTCACCGTTTCGCTGTCGGGCGGGGCAGATTCTTGTGCTTGTGTGGCTTTGTGTGGTTTGATGATTCGTTTGGCCGATGAAAGTATTGGTTTAGATGCTTTCAAGAAAAAACTCTCTTTCATCAAGAAAATCCAAGATTGCACAACGATTGAGGAAATTGCCGAAAAAATGATTCATAGCATTTATCAAGGCACAGAAAATAGTTCGACTGATACTTATGAATCGGCTGAAAGTCTCGCAAAAAATATCGGTGCAACTTTCTACAACGTCAATATTAAT
>JBKBSS010000213.1:0-5657 GCA_046291385.1 Emticicia sp.
GTATTTCAATGGCTTCACACCTTTGGCTTTCGCATATTTTTCGCTTTCACGAATCATATCTTCGAGTAAAGGCTTATAAACTGCCACTTTTTGCTGTTCGGGGTAATCTTTGTTTCCTCTTATACCTACATCATATTTCTTGATTTCTGCATAAGTGAGCTGATACAAATTACCTTGATTTTCTTTCGTGATAAATTTTCCGTTGGGGTCGGTTGTGCAATTTGGATTGAAAAAAGGGTCGTGCGAAACCACCACTTTTTTATCTTTTGAAATGACAACATCTAACTCTAAGGTGTGAACGCCTAAATCAATCGCTTTCTTGAAAGCAGGAATCGTATTTTCGGGCATCAGCCCTCTACTACCACGATGACCTTGTATCTCAAATTCCATGTTTTGAGCAAAAGTTAAGATTGGAAAAATCAAAAATAGTAAAGTTTTCATGTTTTTATTTGAGTTTTAATATTCTAAACATTCCACCAATAAGTAAATTTCAAGACCAAAGCACGGTTGCGAACTTGAAAGGTATCAGAAATATAATTATCGGTATAAACCAAAAACAAATCTGATGCTGGGCTATATCGCCATTGGAGACGAGTATTTAAATTTACGTTTTTGTTTTGGTTATTGAATTGTAAAAAGTTGGTAAAGAACAGTTTATTAGTAAAAGTGACATCGACTCGTGGCCCAACCAACCAAAAATTAAATTGTTTATTGACCAATGCAGTTGGTACAGCGGGTTCGGATTTAAAGTTTAATTGATTATAGTTTGCACTCATCGTGATGGCGACGTAAGGCTGAAAACGATAACCAACTTCGCCATTTAATCTTAGTCTTGTTCCGTTGGCATAATATCCACCGTATCGAGTTGAGACCAAATACGTGAGCAAAGCTTGCGGTTTTGAGGTATAATCTATGCCAAACGAGTTCCATTTGTGTTCGCTACGTTCTTTCAAGAAAACACCCGCAAAGTTGGTGGGGTCAAATGGTTGGAGTAGATAAACATAATTATGGGCTACCCACGCCATCAGCGTATTGGTTTTACGGAAATTGATGCGATATGCCAGAAACTTCTCATTTTCAGTTTCCTTTGAAAAATCTTTGGTGAAATAATGCGTAAGCATTGCCGTTGGTCCATGACTCAGAATATACTTTGATTTCGGGAAAAACAAGTAACCTATTTGCGGATTTAATTTACCATAATTAATACGTGGAACATAACCAACCTCGGCGGTATAATTGCTTCCTACACTTTCAAACTCAATTCCAGTTGTTAGCCTTTTGTTTGTGTATAAAATATTTCCTGCAAAAACACCATCATCTTTTTTCGTATTTGGACTGAACGACTTGAAATACATCAATTTACCAGTCCAAGCGTTGTTTTGTGAAAGTAAATTATATTCAATTGCCAAATTTCGGTTGTATTCTTTCACCTTTACTTTATCGACAACCGACTGATAATCAAGCAATTGCTTATTAACAAACATAACCGCAATATTTGAGCGAGCAAAAACCCTGCGTTGCAAAGCAATTACGCCAAAATTTTGGGCATTTGTTACGGCATCACTTTTGCCAGTTTGCATATCCATCAAGCCAATTCGCCAATCTTTATTGAGTTTTCCACTTACTCTTGCTCCAAATTTAATGGGCGTGTTCAATCCGATTCTTCTTGAAAAAAATGGTCGTAGCGTCTGATAACCGAAATTAGCAAATAAATCGCCATTTTCTAAGAAAAACTGTCTTCTTTCTGGAAAAAATAGCTCAAAACGGTCGAGATTAGTTTGTTGTTGGTCAACTTCGACTTGCGAAAAATCTGGATTTACAGTTAAATCAAGATTCAGCGAAGACGTAAGCCCAACTTTTGCATCAAAGCCAATATCACCTCTATAATCGGTTGGAAGTTTCTTTTCTTGGTTTCGGCTTACACCTCCCAAAGTGTATGGAATTATCGAAATATTTGAAGAAGCCGTCGGCGGTTCTTCGTCCCAAATCAATGACGCAGCATAGGCCAATGAAGCAGTAGGAAATTGGCGTGGAACTGGAGCCCAAGCCGATTTTTCGGTAGTTTTGAGGTCTAATCGACTAAAATTTACTCCCCAACGCTTGATTCCTTTTTTGTATCGGAGAGTTTTAAACGGAATAGCACATTCCCAAACCCATTTTTCATCGTCATATTTTACCTCTGAAGTCCATTTGTTTTCCCAAGTTAAACTAATATTACTACCATTAAACATCAGTCCGTCCCACTGAGCCCCCATCGCATTTGCTCCAAACGAAAAACCATTCGTTTGGTCGTTGAAAGTATCAATAAACAATAAGTTGTTGTCGTTCTTTCCGAAATTGAAATCTCGTTTTAAAGACTCCACCATATATGGCCCAGGAAGTTTATCATAATTGATAAAAACCACATAAAGATTTTTATCATCATAAGTCATTTTAACGTCAGTTCGCACTTTTGCATAACTTGTATCCATCGGCAAAACTTGATAGAAATCAGTTGCCAGTTGAGCATCAGCCCACGCTTTTTCATCAACAATGCCATCAATTTTTAGTGGAGAAGTGGCACGATGAATACGATATTCTACTTTTTCGTTTTTACTTTGGGCAAAAGAGAAGAAAGAATTAAGTAAAAGAAAGGCAGTTAATAGGTTTTTGAGCATTGTAAGTTTAGAATGTAGTTTTGTCTGTAACAAAATTACGTTTTTTCTGTACTTTTTACCTACGATTACGCCCAAATGGTTGAAAATATCGACAAATGTTATTTCCAAGTAATGTACTTATCTAATTTCCAGTATAAACAAAAAAGCGATTATTAGATTTTATTCCAATAATCGCTTCTCATATAAAAAAATTAGGCTTACTGCTGCCCCATTTTCAAACGCATTTCCTTTCTTGCTGTTCTGAACCATACGTAAATAACAGTAGGCACAGAAAGGTATGTAAAGACCAACATCAACAAAATACCATCATTAATACCAGTACCTATTACACCTCTTCCTTCACTCAGATTACTTCCCACTGTTGCTCGACACATTGCACATTGTGCAAATGTCATGGTTTGAGTCAACAAAAATAATATAAAAAATGCCACAACTTTTTTCATAATCGTATCATTAAAATTTACACATAATATGGTCTTATCATCAAATAAGCAACAACACCAGTTATTGACACATAAAGCCAAATTGGGAAAGCGTATTTTGTCAATTTACGGTGTAATTCATATTCCCCTATCCAAGCAAAAAAGTATGCTCTCAAAACTAAAGGCAACACTATCAATGATAACAGAATATGACTTATCAAGATAAAATAATAAAAATATCGAATAAATCCTTCACCACCATAGCTTGTTGATGGGTTTGTCAGGTGATAAAGCACGTAGCACACTAAAAATACACCACCCAACAAAAATGCCAGAGTCATTATTTTTCTATGACGCTCAATTTGCTTTTGCTTGATTAGAAAAAGGCCATAAATCAATGAAATTGAAGTGAGGGTATTTATTCCACCAATCACGTGAGGAAGAAGTTTTGTCCACGCTCCTAAATCTACTTTTTGTCTAATTCCTAACAAAATCGCCACGACCAATGGCACTGCTATCGACACTACATTGATTAATGTCATCGAAGTCTTATCTTGTTTCGCTCTTACTGCTTTCATTTTAACCTGTTTTAAAGAAAATAATAGATTCGCAATAAAAGATAATCAGAGTTTCTCGGTGAACTTACTTTCTCGACTTATAAATCTCTGTCAAAACTTTCACTTCACCTATTAGACGCTCCACATCGGGAGAATACGTTCCGTCGTAAATACCTCTGATATATCCTTCTTTGTCTATCAATAGTAACTTCTCCGAATGAATAAATGTTTCATCAATTGACTTGATTTTATTATCATAATCTGACGCATCAGCTACTGGCAATTTATAGCCTTTAATAGCAATATCATAAATTGTCTTTTTTTCGCCAGTTAGAAAGTACCATTTTCCATATTTTGCATCATACTTTTGAGCGTATTTTTGCAAAACCGCCGAGGAATCATATTTTGGGTCAACACTGTGCGATACAATAATCACATTTGAGTCAGCCGAAAAAATACTTTGTATTCTCGTCAGGTTATTACTGATTTTGGGACAAATTGTACCGCATCTTGTGAAAAAGAAGTCTGCAATATAGATTTTCCCTTTTGTTTGCTCAGAAGAAAATTTTAGACCTTTTTGGTCAATCAATTCATACGCTGGTATTTGATGAAAAACAGTGTCAGCTCCCTTCATCATAACCTGCCCTGTTTCGTCCATTTCTGGCATCAAATAGGGTAATGAATAATAGTTTTGCCCAAACATTTTGAGGAAAACAAAAATAAAAGTCGGAACAGCTAATATGGCTATTAGTATTCCGACTTTGAATGATTTATTTTGCATTATTTATTTAAATAATAGTCTCTCCAAACCAATATATCCACCTTCCACAATTAACGCTACGATAAGCCAAACCACAAAAATACATGGTAAAACCATCGTCCAAATCAATGATTTCACTTCGTGTTTCAAGTGCATAAAAATACCAACGATATAATATGCTTTTACGATTGTAAGTATAATAAAGATACCAACTTTTGTCCACTTATAAGTATCTGCATCTATTACAAACGCAATTAAAAATTCGAGTGCCGTAATGCCTAACAAAATCCAGAATGTTCTCCAAATTTCTTTGGTTTGAGCTGGTATTTTTTCGGTGTTTTCAGAGTGCTGAGCCATTGTATAATAATTTAAGACTTTCTAATTTTATTAAAAAAGAGTTCGATTTTTAACTAAACGAGGTAGAAAAATGTAAACACAAACACCCATACTAAATCTACAAAGTGCCAATATAAACCAACTTTCTCGACCATATCATAATGACCACGTTTTTCATAAACGCCATTAGCTGCGTTGTAGAATATCAAAATATTTAGAACGACACCAGAAAATACGTGTGTTCCGTGGAAACCCGTAATGAAGAAAAAGAAATCAGCGAAAGCCGCTGGGCCATATTGATTTTGTACTAAGTTGGCTCCAAAAACTTTTGTTCCATTTGCCAGTGTCAAACCTTCTTCTGTTCCGTGAATAAAGTGTCCCCACTCCCAAGCTTGTGAACTTAAAAAAGCAAAACCACCAAGAATTGTCCAGAGCATGTATTTTTCAACATCAGCTTTATCACGACGATGACCAGCTTCTACCGCCAATACCATCGTTACAGAACTCATAATCAGAATGAAGGTCATGATACCTACGAAAACCAACGGGGCAGATACTCCATGCAAAAATGGAACAGCTTCAAAAACCCTTTCAGGTATCGGCCACCAAGTGTTTGAGAATTCAAAGTTTTTACGTAAACCTTCAAATGTTGGAAAACTGTAACGAACTAAACCATAAGAAATCAATAAAGCAGAAAAAGTAAATGTATCGGATAATAAGAATATCCACATCATCAATTTTCCATAGCCAACTTTCATTGGTTGCACGCCACCCTTCCAAATTAAGTGTTCTGCGGTCGTAGAGGTATTTGCACTTGCCATAACTTACAATTATTAGCGGCTTGCCGCTTTGGTTAACAATTTCAATTAATTTCGACCCAAAAGTAGTCAAAAAGTAAATATTATCTAAAATACAATAAAAATAC
>JBKBSS010000214.1:0-5650 GCA_046291385.1 Emticicia sp.
TTTCAGCACCACCAACCCGACTGGGCGTTGTCCACGCAGCTCGTCGGCAATACCGACTACGGCACATTCAGCGACAGCTTTATGTGAAGCAAGAATTTCTTCCATTTCACCAGTTGAGAGGCGATGACCTGCCACATTGATTACATCATCCACACGTCCCATGATGAAAACGTAGCCTTCATCGTCAATGTATCCACCGTCACCCGTGAGGTAGTAGCCATCAAATTTATTGAGATACGAACTTCTGAAACGCTCGTCATCGTTCCAAAGTGTCGGTAGGCAACTTGGCGGAAGAGGCAGTTTTAGACACACATAACCTTCTTCGTTTGCTCCGAGTTGCTGACCATTTTCGCCCAAAATTTGCACATCAAAACCACAAACTGGCTTGGTTGCCGAACCTGCTTTAACAGGAAACTGCTCTACTCCCATCATATTTGCCACAATCCCCCAACCGCTTTCGGTTTGCCACCAGTGGTCAATGATTGGTACTTTCGCAATTTCTTGCAACCATTCGAGCGTTGGAGGGTCACACCGTTCGCCAGCAACAAAGATTGATTTCAATGAAGAAGTATCGTATTTTTCTTTCAATTTCGCCTCAGCATCTTCCTTTTTGATTGCTCTAAAAGCAGTCGGAGCAGTAAAGAAAACATTGACTTTATGGTCTTCAATCACTCGCCAAAAAGTGCCTGCATCGGGGTTTCGGACTGGTTTTCCTTCAAAAAAAACGGTTGTGCTACCATAAATCAACGGAGCATAAACGATGTATGAATGCCCAACGACCCAACCCACATCCGATGCTGCCCAAAAAACCTCGTCGGGCTTGATATCATAAATATATTCCATCGAAAAATTAAGGGCAACGGCGTGTCCGCCATTATCTCTTACGATTCCTTTTGGCTTGCCCGTTGTTCCTGAAGTATAAAGTACATAAAGTGGGTCAGTGGCATTTACTGGTACACAATCCACTGATTCTGAGATATTTACGTAAGAAGCAAAGTCAATATCTCGACCATCAATCATGCTTGCTTGAGCCATTGGGCGTTGTAAAACCAAGCAATGAGAAACTTTATGTTTGGCCAAATGAATGGCTTCATCGAGCAAAGGTTTATACGAAATCACTTTATCAAACTCAATACCGCAAGAAGCCGAAATGATAACTTTCGGGTGAGCATCATCAATTCTAATGGCCAATTCGTGCGGAGCAAATCCACCAAAAACTACTGAGTGAACAGCCCCCAATCTCGCACAAGCCAACATCGAAAATGCTGCTTCGGGAATCATGGGCATATAAAGTACTACGGTATCGCCTTTATTTACGCCCAAAGACTTTAAAGCTCCAGCAATTTTTGAAACCTCAATTTGCACTTGCGAATAAGTATATTTGACGACTTTATTAGTAGCTGCCGAATCGTAGATAATGGCAGTTTTATTGCCTCTCCCCTGCTCCACGTGGTAGTCAACCGCCAAGTAGCAAGAGTTCATCAAACCACCTTCAAACCAACGATAAAAACCATTTTTATCTTGCGAAAGAATCGTTTGTGGTTTTTCGTACCACGCTATTTTATCTGCTTGTTCAGCCCAAAATGCTTCGGGTTGGTCAATGCTTCGCCTGTAAAATGAGTCGTAATTCATTAATTTATTATAGTTTTGTTGTACAAGTTCAAATCCAATTTTGAATGAGTGAATGATAGAATGAGTGAATAATTTCACTCAACAAAGCTGCTAACATTCATTGCGATATAAATTCAATCATTCACTCATTCTATCATTGAGGCATTCATTAGATTACTCCCGATGCCATCATATTTACTTTCTTCACCAAATCACGGGTTGAAAATGGTTTCGGAATATATAAATCTGCACCTACGCCATAACCTTTTTCAATATCTGCTTCTTTGCTTTTGGCACTCAAAAAAACCACTTTTGTCTCTTTAGTATCAGTGCCACCTTTAATAAATCTGCAAACTTCGTAGCCATCAACTTTTGGCATCATGATATCGAGCAGTACGATTTTCGGATGCTCTCTATTGATGATGTCGAAAGCTTCTTCGCCATCTCGAGCGATAAAGACGATAAAACCTTCTTTTTTCATCAGAAATTCTAATGAAAGTAAGATATTTGGTTCATCATCAACGATTAGTACTTTTATATTTTTCTGAATATTCATGGTCTTAATCTTTTCTTATAATAGATTTTTCTCATATTTATTTACTAAATGGGAATCGAAAAAGAGAATTTTGAGCCTTTGCCAACTTCACTTTCTACCCAAATTTTTCCGTTATGCAATTCAAGAATTCTCTTTGAAATTGCCAATCCGAGTCCACTTCCTTTTGGTTTTTTAATAGTTTGGTCATGTGCTTGGTAAAATTTATCAAAAATCAACTCTTGATATTGCCTTAATATTCCAGCACCATCATCAATCACATTTACGTGCAAATTATCATCTTCGCTATATGCCGTAATCGTAATCGTTCCTTTGTTCGGTTCGGTAAACTTCAAGGCATTTGAGAGTAAATTGAGCATTACTTGCATAATTCTATCTCTATCGCCTTCAAATTTTGGCAATTTTTTATCAATTTTTGTTTCGATTAAAATCCCTTTATCTTTTGCCAATTGCTCAATAGATTCGATGGAATCTGTAATAATTTCTTCAAGATTGAGGGTTTCTTTGACCACTTTTACTTTCCCCGACTCAAATTTTTCTAAATCTAAAACTTGGTTTATCAGGCGACTCAAACGGTCAGATTCTTTGATGATGGTATTCAGGAAATGTTGTCTTTCCGAATGCTCAATATCATCATTATCATATAAAATTTCTGATAAAGCTTTTATCGAAGTTAGCGGTGTACGAATTTCGTGGGTAACGGTCGATAAAAAATCATCTTTAAGTTTATCGGTCATTTTCAACTGCTCGTTTGCATCTTGAAGCTGCTCGGTAAGCAATTTTAATTCTTGCGATTTTTGTTTTAACTCTTTGTTCACCGCCATCAATTCTTGCGATTTTTTCAAGATTTCGACTACCTCACTGAGCGTAATTTTTTCTTCTTTTGCCACCGACGAAACCATCATCCGTGCCGAGGCGGTTCCGACAATTCCTGAAAGTAGCTTTTCCGAATAATTCACAAAGCGAGCATCGGCATAACGAGTCTTGAGGTTGATATTATTTCGAGTAGCAAAAACCCTTGCTATTCTTTCGGTGCGACTTGTTCCAAGAAAACTTTCGAGCAAATTCATTATATCGCTCACCAATGCTTTCCCTCGCCAAACGACTGAGTTTTCAATGCCTTTTGAATATTGAAAAACATCAACAAAAAGTACGGCTTGGTTATGCTCAATAGATGTTTGTTTGGTCCATAATGAACCAAAAAAGTAGAGAGCAGTATTAAAAAACAATGTCCAGAATGTTGCATGGGAGATATTATCCATTCCCGTCATTCCAAATAATTCGTAGGGTTTTAGTAAAGCATTACCGAATAAACCTTCGGTCATAATTTTATCAGAAATGACTCCTGAACTTACCAGCGATGGAATAATTAGTGTAAAAAACCAAATAACTGTTCCACCAACTAAACCCGCCATTGCACCTTTTTGTGTGCCTCTTTTCCAGAAAATTCCTCCCAGAACTGACGGTGCAAACTGAGCCACGACCACAAAAGCAGTCATTCCGATGGAAACCAAAGAGTATTTTTCGGTAATAAATTTGAAATAGAAATACCCCAGAAATATAATGAGAGCTATCGAAAAGCGTCTCATAAACTGAATTACCCGACTCGGATTGAGGTTAATAATTTCTTTCGATGTGGGAATTCCCAAAAAAATTGGCATCAATAAATTATTACTCACCATTACGCTAATAGCTATTGTTTCGACGATTATCATGCCTGTTGCGGCCGAAAAACCTCCGATATACGTCAAAATAGCCAATGATTCATTAGAAAAATGTAAAGGAATCGACAACACATACATATCCGAATTGACCGATTGGCCACTAAAAATGATTCCTCCCGCAAGGGTTATTGGCACCACGAAAATATTGATGAGCAACATATACAATGGAAACATCCACATCGCTCGATTGATGTATTTTTCATCGACATTCTCCACGACCGTCACCTGAAACTGGCGTGGCAAAAACATAAAAGCCATTGTTGCCAGTAGCGTATGCCAAAACCACATCGAAATACCACTTTCTTTTTGAAGAACAAAGTTCTTTTTGGCAGCTTGAAGTAATTGTGCTTTATTATAGATATCCTCAAATCCATCAAAAAGCCAGTATGTCACGTAAATTCCGATGGCAAAAAAGGCAATTAATTTAATGATTGATTCAACCGCAATGGCTGTTACCATGCCTTCGTGTCGCTCGGTTGCTTCTACACTTCGAGTACCAAAAAGTATCGTAAAAATTATCAGTAAAATGACAATATAGAATGTATGGTCAGCCAAAATATTGCTATTTAGGAGGCTTCTGGTCAAGATTCCAAAGCTATTTGAGATTGCTTTTAGTTGTAATGCAATATACGGAATGCCTGATAGTAAGCATATTATGGTTACTAAAACTCCCAAAGAACGATTCTTGCCATAACGAGAAGATATAAAATCGGCAATACTCGTTAGGCGTTGGTTTTTACAGATACGAATGATTTTTAAGAGTATCGGAAAAGCTAAAAACATGACGAGCGTTGGGCCGATATAAACCGCTAAAAAATCTAATCCATCGGTTGAGGCTCGACCTACGCTTCCATAAAAAGTCCATGCCGTGCAGTAAACTGCCAACGAAAGTGCATAAATGTTGGGGTTGCTAACGATGCTTTTGGCATTCTTTGATTTTTGTTCGGCCTGATAGGCCACGATAAACAAAAATGCCAAATAATAAATCGAGATAAGTCCTAAAATGTAGCTATTCATGCTCTTGTGTATCTTCTACATTTTTAGATTCTGCAATAATGGCAATGACTATTATTCCCACCGCCCAAACACTAAAAACATACACGTAAACAAGCGGCATACCGAATATAAAAACGGCTTTATTGAACAACGATAATATTGGAAAATTGAATAGACAGACCAAGAAAATCGTTATTGCAATGGCTCTTTGTTGCTTCATGTAGGGTTTCTGATTTATTGCACTAAGCTACGACTAACGTGGTACTATTCAAAGATTTATTTAGCTATTTTTGCTAAATAAGTATAGAATTTTAATAGGTATAAGATTTGAATTGTGAGATATTGTTTCTACTGCCCTAAAATAAGAATGTATGCCAACGGGAGTTATCCTCAACTGGCATACATTGCTCTATTAAACCCTAAGCCTTACTTATTATGGTAATACACTTATTATCTTTTTGATAGTCGAATGGCTTAGAAATCGACTATTTTTTCTGAAATCAATCTTTTGAATCGAATTCTCCTTGTAGAGAATACAAACCGAATGTTCCTAAAGCACCTGCAATCATCGGACATAGAATTACAGTGTAAATAATGGCTGGAATTACGTTTTCGCCACCTTTATTCCAAAGCATAATCGCTTGATTAACAATTAGGTAATAAACGGCACCAATTCCGATTAAAATCCAAACTATTCCTAAAATTCGTTTTATAGCATTCATTGTATTAATATTTTTTTAGTGAATCAAATTAGTCATTTACTTTA
>JBKBSS010000215.1:0-5619 GCA_046291385.1 Emticicia sp.
TTAGAAGCTATATAATTTGTGTTTTGTAAAATTTTTCCCTGCAAATCCGAAACGGTAATTTGGGTGACTTTTCCTGCTTCGGTATGTAATTCTAAATTCATTTCCCCATCAGACGGGTTTGGGTAGAGTATTAAATCTTTGAATTTTTCTTGCGGGTTCTCAGCACTCAAAATAATTATATCTACTTTCTGATTTTCAACAGCACCGAGGTCTGCTTTTGGTGGACGTGGAAAATCATAAAAATCAACCGTTGAAAGTGGGCTGTCAACCGCTTTATCAATGGCAGGTGAGCCTAATTTTAGTCTAAAATCTGCTTTGGCAGAGTTTTCAAAAAGTGGGTCTTCTAAAATAGCATTTGTGCCAGCATTAGCATACAATACGGTTGGATTCGTGGGTTTTGGGGTTGAAGATGTGCCAAAAAGCAAATTATTATCAACCGTTAAGAATGTAAATGTCTTAGTTTTTATTTGAAAAGGACACTCGGCAACGATGTTGTTTCTAACTACAAAGTTGCTGTTTCGTGAGTCGTCGGCATCTATCAATATACCGCAATTTTCGTAAGTTATGCCTTGTTGTGTACCCGTCCTAACCACCGTATTTTGATACACAAATACATCTTTCATAACTCCAGTGCGTAAATATCCACGAACTTGGATGCCAACCCTTGGAATATCATAAACTATATTATCATGGATTTTTACGTTTGTGAGTGTGCCTCCTTCTTCGATAGCTACGCCAATTCCTGCACCACAATTATAGACCCGATTGGCATAAACATCAATATTACTGAGGTTTCTTTGGTAAGCATCAATATAAATCCCAAGCCTTACAAGGTCAAAAACAATGTTGTGATGAATACTACCATCTTTACATTCATTTTTGGCATCAATGCCTTCGCCGCCATTATTTAGGTCAATCTTTCGGTCGGATACTGAATTGTAAGCCACTTCAAATTGCTCAACCGAAGCCATCGTAATACATTCATTCGTACCAAGAGAAGCCGACGGAGCTTGACAGGCTTTCTGAATTGTATTGTTCAAAACCTTGATATTCGACGAATTAGCAGCAACAATTCCCGAAGCCCCCGTATTGAATGTGCTACAATTTTTGATTATAATATTGGAAGCATATCGGTTATGAAAACCAGCGAAAGCAGAGTTGATGATGCGTAAACCATCTACGATAATCCAATTTTGGGTAGTAGTTGTTGTGCCTGAAATCGTGAATAAACCAAGTCTGTCCGTCGTCGTTGGACTGGCCGCATTGCTACCATCAATAATGGCTTCATTTTTAATTTCTGCCATAAAAGTAATGGGAGCATTTTGCGTACCTGAGTTAGCTGGCTGGATGCGAGTAGTTGGTTTGTAAATTCCCGATTTGATAATGACCACATCACCCGCTACTGCCACTAATGCCCCCTTACCGATGGTTGCAAACGGAAGTTCCTTCGTTCCAGCATTGTTATCATTGCCATTAGTGGCGACATAATAAGTAGTAGAATAGGCGTTACTTATGATTAAACACAGCAAAATTATTCGTACGGCTTTGGCGTACCGATTAGGGGCAATATATGATAAAAGTTTCTTCATTAAAATGTCAAAATAGATTTATCCGCAATCAAAATCGGTGAATCATAAATAGGTAATTGCTTGAAAGTAGTCTTATTCCCTTTTTTATCTATCTGGTTTTCAGGGATTTCATAAATCGCTCCCGTCAGAATATCTACATAAACTGGTTGGTCGAAATTGGCATTTATGAGGGTAATATTTAGATTTTTGGCAATGTTGGTATTCAGCGGAATGTACTCATTGTTCCAAATTGTGAAGAGCTGCTTTTTTGTATTTTTATGCTCGTAACCATAAACCGCAATACTTCTATCGGTGCCTTTGTTATACTTAACTTCATCGTTACCGATTTTTGCGTTTGTATTGTGCGTATCTTCTAAATGCTTGATTCTTAATAAATTATCATCAAAAACCGAAGCTACATTTTGCATGGCATAATAAGCCATTTTGGGACGAACTGCTCTTTTTAAAGAATCCGATTCGATAATTCCTTTCACGTTCATGCGAGTAATTGGCCCACTCGTTTTTCCGTAATTCATTTCAATAATTCCCAAAATACTGCTTTCAATATCATGGCCTAAATCGCCCAACATTCGGCGGATATTCCATTTGGCTTGCGAGATTTCCGACCAATCATAATCGCCAATGGCTCCACGGTTTGGTCCTCCAAAAGTAGGACTACCATTTTCGCCTTGACGCAATTTTATGGTTGTTGAATATTTATCCAGCACTCTCCTTAAATCTGCCACTTTTCCATAATTAGCATCAGGATTATAGACATAATCGTGGTAAGTCATGTTATCAAAAAGATTCATTTTGCCTTTTTGATGAATTGTTTTGAAAAAAATATCGGCATATTTCAAATCAATATGTCCCATCGCCAAACCTGAAATTTTAGCATTTGGCTGAATTTTCTTGATAATTTCTGCCGTTCTGATGTTCAATTCTGCTACTTTTTCGGGCGTATTGATTTCATTATCGCCAAAATTGGGTTCATTCCAAACTTCCCAATCTTTCACTTTACTTTTATAACGATTTACCAAAGCTGTCACCCATTTATCCCAAGCTTTTAGGGCTTCCGCAGAACTCGGAATACCCGCACTTAAATTTATATCGCCACCACCTGCATAAATTGGGTTTCCGTAACCCGTTTCAAGCCACGGCTCTAAACCACGTGCGGCTGCATCATCAATTATTTTATCCAACCATGCCCAATCATAAACTCCTTTCACTTTTTCAGTTTTTGCCCAACCTGCCTGCATACGCAAACGCTTGATGCCGAGCGGTACGAGATAAGTTTTATAGGCTTCATAATCGGTCAAATCACGGTCGAGTGTTTCGCAACCGATAATCCAATTCGAGGATTTTATTTCGTTGGTACTTTTGGGCTTTAATGTTCCGATTCTTTTGAAATCTATCGTAAAATCAGTTTTTACCCGATTGGCAGATGTATCAATTTTTTGTGCAAAACTGACATTGAATAAAAGAACAAAAAGCAAACCTACATATTGATTTTTCATCTTAGAATTTCATTTTTAAAATTTCTGTTTCAACATAACTCAACCAATCCTGCTTCGTTTTGAACTGCGGTGCTTTGCTCCAACCTGTTCCTACATAATAGGTAATTGGCTTGCCCGATTTGGCTTTCAGCAAAACATATTTTTCTTTTTCGTACTCCGAAAATTCTGTTATTTGATTTGGTTTTACGACTACCGTTGTTCCCAGTTCGCCATTTTCGGGCTGATACGATTCCCAAAGGCTTAGTGTTCCTTTTTTTGAATTACTCACAACTTCTGGCTTATTGGTGTAAGAAATCCCTAAAGCTACGGTCAATTCTTCTTTAGAATCAGTGGTAAAAGTACTGGTTACTTTACAAAAATTTGTTCCCATTTTTAGACTTATCACCTTTTTTTCGCTCACTTTCATTGGGGTATCCGAACCGCCTCCCGAATCCCACGCATCGAAATTGAGTTCAAAAACTATTTCTTCTTCGGTGTTTTTCAAAATTTTGTGGGTAGCATAAGGTGCTGAAATATAAGGTTTTCCGTTTCGCCAAATTGCCGTTCCGCCCAAACCCCTTCCGTATGCTACATGATAAAAATCGTTTCCTTCACCGTGATTTTCGTGGTATGATTTCCCTTGATTATTCTGGTCATACCATTTTGAAATAATCGGATAATCAACCGATTTCGTCCAAATATCAATGCCACTACTCACCCGATGTTTTACGGGCGGACCATATACTCTGAAAGCTACACGGTCATTTTCCCAGCAGATATTGCCGTTGGCTTCGGGCATATATCGCACAAATGCTTGTGGTTTTATAGGTTTTCCAAAATCCGTAACGTAGCAACCCATACTTTTTGCAGGAATAATTTCTTTGACTCCCATTTTGGCGGCTTGCGTAAATGCCAAAACTACGGGGCCAAACGCATGAATATCGTTGAGTTTCCAAGCGTGTTTGATATAGTCTTTCTTTGTGCCTTTTCCTGGACAAAGACAGCCGACGGTCACGTTACTAATCGAACCTTCGGGCGTAATATATGACGTGTAACCGCTCAATCCTTTGATAAATTGAGGAAGAAAAGATTTGTCCAGAATACCTTTTTCAATGCAAATTCCCAGTCCAAAAAGCATTAAACCACTGCCCGAAGTTTCCACAAAAGAAGTATGTTCGGTCATTTCTTGATTCCAAAGCCCCTCTTGGTTTTGGTATTTCAAGATGGCGGTGAAGAAGTTTTTTGCCAGTTCATTTACTTCTTTTTTCTTGGGATGATTTTCGGGTAAATCTCTTACTAAAAATGCCAATGCAAAAGCTCCCCAGCCATTTCCCCGACTCCAATTATCTTCTGAAATGCTCCCCAATTTCACAAAACCCCTGCCTTGATGAATCAACCCGTTGGGGTCTTTCAAGATTTTGAACATTTCTAAGGTTTGAAAAACCGCCAAATCAACGTATTCAGGTTTGTCCATGCTCATACCCGCATACAACATGTACGGCGTTACGGCAAAAGCACAATCAATCATAAATTGGTCGAGACTATCTTTGAGCCACGGAGCAGTCATCAAGCCTTCGGAAGTACGTTTTTGGTTTTTGAACATTTTATCGGCATATTCAAAAACATGAGACGATAATTGAGGTGTTTTGTTCAAATAATTTAGATACGCCACACCCGTTCCGCCCGCTTCGTAGCTAATAAAACTGCCACGTCCTTTTATTTCTTTGGTTTTGAATTTTTGGAATATTTCACTGGTTCGATTCAGTGTATTTGGGTCTTTTTGCAAGACCGCCAATTCACTCATTCCTTGCAGAAAGAGTGTTCCACCATAAATTCCCAAATCTACTTCTTTCAAACCTCGCTCAACGGCTAATTCGGCAATCGCTTCGGTGGCGATTGGTTGAGCTGTTAATAGCATTTTTTTAGATTGTGCTTGCAGCAATCCGTGTATGAAGAGTAGAATTATTGTGAAATAATTTTTCATTTTTTGGCAAATCGAATTGATGATTTTTCGGCAATTAAAATAGGGGAGTCATAAACAGGACGGCAGTAAATAACTTTTGTAAGCGTTAAAATCCGTAAAATCTCGGTCGAGTGTTTCGCAACCTACGGTTATTCCTGCCGATTCAATTTCTTTAGTTGTACGTGGTTTTAGTGTGCCTATCTTTTTGAAAGCTACGCTTAATGGCGTTTTCTCTCTTTCATTTGTAGCATCAATAAATTGCCCAAATAAATGAAAAATTTTACTTAACTTATTCATTATTAGCTTTTTATTAAAAAAAGGCCAGTAAAGTCTTATTGCTCTTCGACGAACACAACCAAAAAAATAGTAAGAGCCACCGTTTTGGTTGAAATGTAGCGTTTTTTTTTGTTGATTATTGATTATACATTATCATTATTGAATAATACTATTACAATACAATATTATTATAGATTTTATTCCCCTGCAAATCTTTTGGATAAAAATATTTTTTCATGTAATTTTCCCAAGACACAATTCTTAATAAAATACAAATCAATGTGATATAAATATCATATTTTATATATTTTATCTT
>JBKBSS010000216.1:0-266 GCA_046291385.1 Emticicia sp.
AAGATAATTAATTGAAAACTATGCTTTTGAATACTCTTACCGCTATTTCGCCTGTTGATGGTCGTTACCGCCGACAAATTGAAAATCTTGCAAAATATTTTTCTGAATTTGGACTCATTCACTACCGTGTCAGAGTCGAAATAGAATATTTTATTGCTCTTTGCGAACTTCCTTTGCCTCAACTCGAAGGTTGTGATAAAGGTTTGTATAAAAATCTTCGTGCGATTTATGAAAATTTTTCGGAAGAAGATGCCCTAAAAATTAAT
>JBKBSS010000216.1:276-5615 GCA_046291385.1 Emticicia sp.
CAACCACGATGTAAAAGCCGTTGAGTATTTTATCAAAGATGCTTTTGAGGTTTTGGGAATCGGGCAACATTCGGAGTTTATTCACTTCGGACTTACTTCGCAGGATGTCAATAATACTGCCATTCCGTTATCGTTGAAAGAAGCGATGCTCGTAGAAGTTGTGCCTGCTTTTCAGCAGATTTTGGCAAAATTGCACGAATTAGCCGAACAATGGAAAGACATTGCATTGCTCGCACACACGCACGGACAACCAGCTTCGCCTACTCGTTTGGGTAAAGAATTGTTGGTTTTCTGTGAAAGAATCGAAAAGCAGCTCGAAATGCTTAACGTAGTGCCGTATGCTGCCAAATTTGGTGGAGCAACGGGTAATTTCAACGCTCATAATGTGGCTTATCCACACACCGATTGGGTGACGTTTGGAAATGGTTTCGTAAATGATTGGTTGGGACTTTCTCGCAGTCAAAAAACTACCCAAATTGAGCATTATGATATGTTGGCGGCCATGTTTGATGCCCTCAAACGCCTCAATACAATCTTGATTGATTTCTCTCGTGATGTTTGGACTTACGTTTCGATGGGCTATTTCAAGCAAAAAATCAAAGCGGGCGAAATTGGTTCGTCGGCAATGCCGCATAAAGTAAATCCGATTGATTTTGAAAATGCCGAAGGCAATTTAGGCGTTGCCAATGCCCTTTTTGAGCATTTTTCGGCAAAATTACCTATTTCTCGCTTACAAAGAGATTTGACAGATTCGACTGTTTTGAGAAATTTGGGCGTACCGATTGGCCATACAGTCATTGCTTTAAATTCTTTGTTGAAAGGCATGAATAAACTCGAACTCAACCAAGAAGCAATCGACCACCATTTGGAAGAAAACTGGGCGGTTGTGGCCGAAGGAATTCAGACGGTTTTACGCCGTGAAGGTTTCCCGAAACCTTACGAGGCTTTGAAAGAATTGACTCGCAAAAACGAGAAAATCACCGAAAAACGCATCAAAGAATTTATTGATACCCTTGATGTAGGCGAAAAAGTAAAATACGAACTCCGACGCATTTCGCCTTTTAATTATACAGGAATTTGATTTTAGAACAAAATAAAGAAACGGCACTGGAAATCTTTTCAGTGCCGTTTCTTTTTATACTGTTTATTGATTTTAAGTCATTTCTGACATTCATTTTCAAATAAATTAACTATTTTTAGAAACAAATATCCTTCTATTCCCTCTAAAAAACATGAAACAAGTGTGTATCATCGGAGCTGGTTCTTCTGGAATCACTGCCGCAAAAGCCCTAAAAGAAAAAGGTATTTCGTTTGATTGCTTTGAAAAAGGCTCAAATATTGGTGGCGTTTGGCGATTTAATAATGATAACGGACTATCATCGGCCTACAGAAGTTTGCATATCAATACTAACCGTGTCGTGATGGCTTATTCTGACTTTCCGATGCCTGATGATTACCCGATGTTTCCGCACCATTCTAACATTATTCAGTATTTTGAAAGCTACGTTGAGCATTTTAAATTGCGTGAAAATATTACTTTCAATACTGCCGTTGTTGATGTTGTAAGAAATGCTGACGGAACATATAATGTTACGCTCGATAATCGACAATCTTTTGATTATCAATATGTTATAGTAGCAAACGGACATCATTGGAATCCACGTTTTCCGACGCCTGCCTTCAAAGGCGAATTTACTGGTGAAATTCTTCATTCACATTATTACCGTGAAGCCAAGCAAGTGCAAAACAAAGATGTGTTGGTTGTGGGCATCGGAAATTCCGCCGTTGATATTGCTTGCGAAGCGGCTCGCCTGCATACAGGAAAAGTCGTAATTTCTTCCCGAAGTGGTGCGTATATTACGCCCAACTGGATTTGGAGTATGCCTTTCGATAATCTGGCGAATCCACTTACGGCAAAGTTACCGCTTTGGCTACAACGCTTTTTGCTCAATACAACCCTGTGGCTGGCTCGTGGTAAGCAAGAAGATTATGGCGTACCAAAACCCAATCGTCCTGTTTTGAGCGAACACCCGACACTTTCGCAAGATTTACTAAACCTTTCGGGGCGTGGTTTGATAAAATTCAAGCCAAATATTAAAGAATTTAGAGGAAAAACCGTGATTTTTGAAGACGGAACGGAGCAAGATTTTGATATGATTATCTATGCGACTGGCTATAAAGTTACGTTTCCATTCTTGAAACACTACGCCCAATTTGATGTAGAAGAAACCAACGATATTCGACTTTACAAAAAAGTCATTCATCCCGATTATAAAAATTTATTCTTTCTGGCTTTGATTCAGCCTTTGGGAGCAATTATGCCTTTGGCCGAAATTCAAGCAAAATGGATTGCCAAAATTATAAAAGGAGAAAGCAAATTACCATCAAAAGAAGCAATGCTAAAATCTATCGAAGAAGATAAACAAAGACTTGCTCAACGCTATAAACAAAGCCCTCGACATACACTTCAAGTTGACTTTTTTACTTATAAAGAAAGTATTGAGAAAGAAATGAAGCGATGAATTGGATATTTCAGAAATCAAAAACGCCTCTTTTCGAGTGGAAAAGAGGCGTTCGTGAAAATTAAAATAGTGTTAATCTCACAAACCTTTGCCAGTAGAAGCCCAATAAATGCCACCATACAAATGGTCAAGGAAAGTTTGGTCGCTGAAAACCAAAGGAATATGTCCGAGAGCTGTATAAAAAGCACGGCCACCATCATAATTATGGTACCAAGAAATCGGGTGGAAACCCATGCCTTTTCCTTCATTATCGCCCCATTTTGTGTTCGGATTGTATGATTTTTCATCAATCGAAACCAAAACTTTTAAATCATTGGCTGGTGAAGGTGTCTTAAATTCGTACCACTCATCAGTCCAAAGTAGTTTTTTCGGAAAACGCTCCATTCCTGGAAAATTACTATCTTCTACTTTCAAATAAGCCGTTTGTTGTTGTGGGTGAATCTTGAAATAATTTCCAACCAATTTGCCGTACCACGGCCAATCATATTCGGTATCACTCGCACTGTGGATACCAACAAAGCCTTTGCCAGCTTTGATAAATTTCTCGAAAGCCGCTTGTTGTTCTTCGTTTAGGATATTGCCAGTAGTATTCAAGAAAATAACAGCTTGGTATCTTTCTAAGGCTTTATCATTAAAAACCGAAGCATTTTCTTGCCAATCGACGCTAAAAGTATGTCGTTCAGCCAGTTTTTTAATAGCTGTTACACCCTCATTGATAGATTCGTGATGAAAACCATCTGTTTTTGAGAAAAGTAAAACTCTAAATTGACCTTGAGCGAATGACGAAGTAGAAAAAACTAAGGTCATCAAAAATAACATTGTGTTTCGTGCGAAAACCTGTTTCATAGTTTTGATTATAAAAGATTGAATAAAGAAGAAAAATTTTAGTGTCAAAAAAACACTTCTTGATTAAACAAATGTAGGATTTTGAAATGACAAATCAAATATGCTATGCCACGCTAAGCACCCCTAACCCCTAAAGGGGGACTTTTAATCGACAAAATAAAAAAAGAAGCCTATTTCAAAAATGAAACAGGCTTCTTAAAAATTGTAGAATTAGAAACTCCCCTTTAGGGGTTGGGGGTGGTTGGAGGGCTTGTTTTACAACAACTCATAAATCCCCGCAACACCTTGACCACCGCCAACACAGGCCGTAACCATTCCATATTTTTTATTTTGGCGGCGAAGTTCGTTCAAAACCTGAACCGTCAAACGTCCACCCGTCGAGCCGAGGGCATGACCGAGAGCAATCGCTCCACCGTTTGGATTGATTTTGCTTGTATCTAAGCCCAATTCTTTGATGACTGCTAAAGATTGTGCCGCAAATGCTTCGTTTAGTTCAATAATATCAATATCATCTTGTTTCAAACCTGCTTGTTTCAAAGCAATCGGAATAGCGGCAACTGGACCAATTCCCATGATGCGTGGTTCAACTCCTGCCGTGGCATAAGCCATCATGCGTGCAATTGGTTTTAAACCCAATTCGTTTACCATTCTTTCCGACATCACGATTACGAAAGCCGCACCATCAGAAGTTTGTGAAGAATTTCCTGCCGTTACGCTTCCACCCATCGCAAAAACTGGACGAAGTTTTGACAAAGCCTCAACGCTTGTTCCCTCACGGGGGCCTTCATCTTTTGTTACAACATATTCTTTGTTTTTCTTCTTGCCAGTGGCTTCGTCGAAATACGTTTCTTTTACTGTAATCGGCACAATTTCGCCATCAAATTTACCTGCTGCTTGTGCGGCAAGTGCTTTTACGTGAGAATTGTAAGAAAAAATATCTTGCTCTTCACGAGTAACGTTAAATTGTTGAGCTACTTGTTCGGCGGTCAAACCCATTCCGATATAATAATCGGGATGGTGCGAAGCCAAACCATAATTCAATGCCATTTTCCAACCCGTTGTTGGTACCATCGACATTGATTCAGTTCCACCAGCTACGATACAATCCGCCATTCCTGCACTAATTTTTGCAGCCGCCATTGCGATTGTTTCAACGCCCGAACCACAATAACGGTTAACGGTTACGCCCGCTACACTCTTGCCCAAAGCTAAAAGCGAAATATAACGAGCCATTTGCATTCCTTGTTCTGCTTCAGGAACTGCATTTCCCACGATGAGGTCGTCAACACGAGCAGGGTCGAGGTTTGGCACTTGTGCCATGAGGTGCTTGATTACATCAGCCGCCAAATCGTCGGGGCGAGTAAAGCGAAAAACTCCTTTGGGTGCTTTGCCGACTGCACTGCGGTAGCCAGCTACTATATATGCGTTCATGTTTTTGTCTTTTGTTTTTTTACCACGGAGGCACTTTAGAACACAGAGTTACACTAAGATTTATTCTTTAGGCAATTTTGCAAATTCTTCTGTTACCAACGAGATTATTTGTTCTTTTAACAATACACTATTGAAATTTATTAAAAGACCTTTTGGTTTTTGACTTAATTTCAAATAAGAAAGTAATTGAGCTTTAAAAATTGGTATTAATTGCTCAACCGCTTTTAATTCTACCACAACTAAATTATTTACTAAAATGTCTAATCTCAATTCACTTTTTAAAACTTTATCACGGTAAACCAAAGGCACTTTTTGTTGCGAACTTACTGATAATCCATTGATTCTCAATTCTTCTAATAGACACTCTTCATAAACAGATTCTAATAAACCTGGTCCAAGTGCTTTATGAACCTCAATTGCACAACCAACAATGCGATAAGCAATCTGATTTATATATTTCTGAGTAATCATCTGAGTGCAACTTAGTGTTTCTTAGTGCCTTAGTGGTAAAAGCTTTTTATCTTAATTTCTCGGCGGCTT
>JBKBSS010000217.1:0-2158 GCA_046291385.1 Emticicia sp.
CGGCGTTCTTGTTTGGTATTTGATTGATAGTCAGGGTTTTCCACAAGTTTTCCTCAAAACTATTTCCTGAAATTCCCGTAGCGTAAATCTTTTGATTTTGGTAGAAAACTGAGAAAATATCACCTTTTACACCATTTGGATTATAAGATTTAAAACTTCCCAAAAAATTACTCAATAATCCATTTTCTCCGTCAGCAATCCAAATTTTTCCTTCGGCATCAGTTTCAAGTTCGTTTGGAAAAACGATAAGATTATCTTTTGGAAATGTCTGACTTTTAAAAAGTTGGTTATTACTCACGGCATTCCAGTTTCCGAAAAATTGTAGATTGGTAGTTGGCGAAAATTTTGCTCCCAAAACTCCACTCGAAGTGTTTGCAAAGATACTATCACGAGCAAAAACTATTTGTTTAACCGCAACTTTTCTGCCGTCTTTGCCAATATTTTGGTACGTTTCTTTGATTTCATTTTTCTTTACATCCAAAACCACTAAACCAAAATCGGCCGCCAAATACGCAAAATCACCTCGAAACTCTATCTGATTAATGGTTTTACTATCTTGAATGGCATCTGTTTCTTTGATAAAATCAAGATTCTGAATCTTATCGGGCGAACCTTCGGAAGTGATACTCATTAGGTCTAAATTACCAGTTTCGTAAGCAATGAGTAGGGTTTTGAGGTCAGAGCTGTATCTAATTTGTGAGATATTTGTTTCGCTTAGATTATTTAGTTTTGAAAGCGTAAAGCTTTGGTTAGTAGCTTTGTCGAAGTAGAAAAAGCCATTTTTTGAGAAACAATAGACTTTGTTTTTTTCTACAATCTCAATGCCTTTTGCATTAAAATAATCAGCGTGTGTTCGCCAAGTGTTGGTCGGGATTTGGGCGAAAGTTTGAGAAGCTAAAACAATAAAAAATAGGCATTGCTTTAGTTGAAACAATGCCTTATTTTTTATTGATAGTGTCATATTTTCAAACTTTCTCTTCATTCAATACACTTTCAATAATATATCTTGGGCGAGATTTTACTTCTTCGTAAATTTTTCCGACATATTCGCCAATCAAACCAATGGCAATCATATTTGAGCCACTAAAAAAAGTCATTGGAAGCACGATTGATGTCCAACCTTGCACCGTAAAACCGAAAAGCTTACAGACCAAAACCCAGACTGTAATTCCCATCGCAAACACAAAATTGAATATCCCGAACCAAAGTACCAACTTCATCGGAACGGTCGAAAACGAAGTAATGCCATTCCACGCAAAAATTAGCATTTTTCTAAGTGGGTATTTCGATTCGCCTGCTTCACGTTCGAGGCGTTTGTAATAAACTTTATCGCTCTGAAAACCTATCATCGGGATAATTCCACGAATGAAAAGATTGGTTTCGCCAAAGTTTGAAAACTCGTTAAGTACTTGATTATCAATCAATCTGAAATCGGCATGGTTATAAACCGTCGGTACGCCCATGCGTTGCATGAGTTTATAGAATGTTTCGGCCGTAAAACGTTTAAAGAACGAATCGGTGCTTCGGTCATTGCGTACACCGTAAACAATTTTTGAGCCTTCGTTGTATTTTTCCAACATTCCATCAATCGCACGGAGGTCGTCTTGAAGGTCAGCATCAATCGAAATGTAGCAATCGAATTGGTTTTTGTGGTGCAATAAACCAGCCACTAAAGCCGCCTGATGCCCAAAATTTCGTGAGAGTTTCAAGCCAATAATAGTTGAATCTCTTTTGCAGATACTATCAATGATTATCCAAGTCGAGTCACGGCTACCATCATTCACAAAACAGATTTTGCTATCAGCCGTGATGGCGTTTCGCTCCTTCAATTCTGAAAAATACATCGACAATGTGCTATAAGTTTTTTCAAGAATTTCTTGCTCGTTGTAGCACGGAACAACCAAAAGGAGTTTATACATTTAATTTTGACAGGATTTAAAAGATTCCTTGGATAGCAATCCATGATTTGTTCGATTCAAAAACTTCCCTTTGAATCAAAACCTGCACAAAGTTACTCAAACATCGTCTTTACATCAAGAAAAAACCAGTTCCATTCGTGTGGGTAGCCATTGGGTGCAAAAAACAGGCGATAGCGATTAGAAAAAGTAATACTTTTAGCTCTTTTTCGGTAAGGTATTTTTGAGCAATGACCAACGTC
>JBKBSS010000217.1:2256-5610 GCA_046291385.1 Emticicia sp.
TAAAAATATTGTAATCAAGCCATAAGAACCGCTTCGTGTAGAATCAAAAGTAGTGAGCGAGCCGACCAACATGGCCAATAATGCTCCCAAAATCGCCAAAAGTCTGAGCCAATCTTTGGCTATTGAAAGAAAAACGAATGCCAATAAAATCAGCAGCCACCAACCCTCAAACACCCACAAAAATTTGAAGCCCCAGACTGGCCAACTTCCGCCAAACATTTCGGCAAATTCGCCAGGTTTCGTCGTATCGTGCATACCGAGTGTATCGACTAAGTAAAATTTCCGAACCGCTCCATAAGCAACCCAAGCCGCCACAACCGCCAGCATTTGTAGGTTTACCTGAATCTTGAAAGGTTTGTTTTCTTTCCATTGTGGCACAAACCACCACCACAAAAACACCATTCCTGAGCCTACGCCTGCACGTTCATCGCCCCAAAATGCCAATGATAAAAATATGAAAATTAATAGCGGATTTCGATAATAAATTGATAAAAATAGAGCAAAATAGCAAAAAAAGTCGCCATAAGTGGCATTATCTATAAAAAAAGAAGAGCCGATATAAGTTGAGACAATTCCTAAAACTGCATAAAAAACGCTCGACTTATCGTTAATTGTTCGTTCCAAAAAATTGATAAGCATATACAGAAACACAATCCCCAAAATTAATTGTAAACCGTATAAAACTATACTTACATGTTGAATATTTAGGACTTTCACAAAGGCTGGCATCGTCAGTCGGAACGTGCGATTATTCATGCCCGTAAACTCTGGGTAAGTCCAGTTATAGGTAATGCTTGCTGCTCGGTCTTTGATGGTTTGGTACAAAAAGTACTCTCGTTTTTCCTTAATGACGGCTGTATAATAATCACCAAAATGACGAAGCGGAGAAATATTATTGAAAAATGACAGCAACATGACAGCTACTGCCACTAATACAACTTTCGATTTCCATTTTGAGCCAGATAAAAACGAAGCAATTTTTACCTCAAAACGCTGATATAAATTTTCTAAAAAAGACATTCTTGAGTTCTGAATTCTGAGTGTTGAGTTCTGAGTGTGCCTTTGATAAATACAAAGGCTTAGTAGTCAGATGTTTATACTGATTTTCTCTTCAAATAAAATACAAAGATGCCAATTTATTTAATAAGAAGCCAAATTAAATCTCATCGGGATTCAATATTGACGGTTGGCCGTTGCCGTAGCATAAATTATTAAAAAAGGGCTTTCATGCCGTTAGGTATGAAACAAACGGAGAAGGACTTCAAGCACAAAAAAGTCTAAGATTAAATCTTAGACTTGTAATTTCTTGAATAGCTGAGGATTCTGTCAATCGCCGAATCTGATGGCGAGAGCTGAATTTTGTCCATGCCAGATTTGAGGTCGGCACAGTCAAGGTAGAAATTAAGCAAATCTTTATCAAAAAGAAGAGCTTCTTCTACAAGAGTGTTTTCTTGGTTTGATGTTTCATTATACAAATAACGAACTACATCATTCTGCGTGCTGGTAAAGGTTTGTGTCATAAGCGTAGGCTGATTTACTCATCATTTTTCTAAGATTGATGAGAGCATAACGCATTCTCCCTAACGCCGTGTTGATACTCACGCCAGTTGCATCGGCAATTTCTTGGAACGACATGTCATCGTAATGACGCATCACCAAAACCTCACGCTGCTGGTCGGGTAATCGTTTGATTAAATCACGTAAGTGTTCGTGAGATTCACGCTTAATTTGCAACGATTCGATTGAATCTTCGGCAAAATCAAGTGTGTTAAACACATTACTTCCGTCTTCAAACACTACGGTCGGGTAGCGTTTCTCTCTACGGAAATAGTCTATCGCAAGATTATGAGCGATTCGGAGTACCCACGGAAGAAATTTTCCTTCCTCATTATAGCGGCCATCACGCAAAACCTCAACTGCTTTGATAAATGTATCTTGTAGCAAGTCTTCGGCCACGTATTGGTCTTTTACAACAAGGTAAATCGTGGTATATACTTTTGATTTGTAACGTTGAACAAGAGTAGCAAACGCTTTTTCGTTGCCACGGATATACAATGTAACAAGCTCACTATCGTTAACTTGGATTTTTCCCATTTCAGTATTTCAATTTAGTTAACGTAGAGCTTTATGCCATATTGTATATTTTGTGTTTAATTATTGAAGAATTTTGATTTGATGTCGAAAGATAGACAAAAATAATGATTCGTGTCAAGTGTTTGAAATAAAAAAAATCGTTAATCTTTTGTTAATATTCCAAATGAAATTTTGGTTTCATCGTTTTACACAGAATATCAGACAAAAACTTAACCAGTAGTTTTGTGTAATTTTAAAAATGTAAATATCTGATATTCAGATACTTAATATATCTTAATCGCACATTGTTTTTTTCGGTATTATTTTTGCGATACTATATAAGTGAAATAAATATAATCATGAAAAAAATGTTTGACTTTACTCTTAATTTTCGTCTGAAAAGTGATAAACCTCTCGCAACCAGCTCTTCATTACAAGGGGTGCTTGATTTTATGCGATGGATTTCTACCTCAAAAAGTGGTGGTTTTAATACCAAACTAAACAAAGTAATAATTGTACTTTTTTTAGTTTTGGGTTTTTCGATTACTCAATCTTTCGGGCAGCGTGACCAGATTACGACCCAAGCAGGTGAGAAAATCCGTTGTCGAATCTTAGACGAAACCCCCAGTAGATTTGTGTATGCTTATCTTTCGCCAAGTGGTAAGGTTTTGAGAAATGAAATTTTTAAAAATTTAGTTTCTGAATTCAAATATAATTTTTATTCAAGCGACATCGTAACGAAAGGAAATAAATTGCCCGAAGGTTTAGGCGGAGCAAGGGAAGGAAATGCCACCGCCGCTCAGCGTGGGGGTACTCGTAATAGCGAACCCACTCAATCAAAGAAAAGTGATAAAAAGGATGACTTAGCTGAAGAAAAAGTGTTAACCAAAGAATCTTCGCCTAAAAAAGATGCTGAGAAGGCAGAGAAATCAACGGTTTTGACAAATGACAAAAAAACGACACCGAAGAAAGTAGAGGTGAAGCCCAAGAAAGAAGAAGCCGTGGCGAAGAAAGAGGAAAAAGTAGTTGAGCCAATGGCTGCTCCGAAAGCCGATAATGAATTTAGTAATTATTTGAAGTGGCGAGTTGGCGGAAAAGGCGGTTTTGGTAATATGTTGGCTAAAATTCCTACTGAAAATGCTGATGCTTACACTTTATATCAAGAAAAACTCTTGCGTGGCTTTACGTGGGGACTTGATGCTGCTTATTTTCCAGGTGATAATGTTGGTTTTGGCTTGATGTTTAATAATTTTCAGTCGAGCAATAAGGCTGATAATATTG
>JBKBSS010000218.1:0-5606 GCA_046291385.1 Emticicia sp.
GTTTAAACCATTCATAATAAGATACGTATAAAAACTAAATAGGGTTGACACACTACAAACATAAAGAGGGTACTTCATTATGAAGCACCCTCTTTATTGAAACTATAATCTTACTGAATCACATTCAAACGATAGGCAAATGGCGAAGCATAAAAGTCTCCACCTATTATATCAGCACCAGTGTTAGATGCTGAAAACGACTTACCATTTGTCAATTTCATTGTTCCAGTAATATCAAATCTATCACCAACTGAAACGTCGGCAGCAGCTACTTTAGTTGCAGCCAATGCTTCTGCTCCAGTAACTGCGATTGTTGCTCTTGGGTATCCAGTAGTGGCATCTTTTGTAAATGCCGATGCTGGGAAACTTTTCAAGACTACATCTGTTGTTGATTTCGTGCCATTCGCGGGGGTTAAATCTACAAATTTCACAACCAAATCATAAGATGCAAATAATGCTCCTTTATCCGGTGTAACGGCTTCTGCAAGAATTTCCATCTTAGTTCCAGCCATGTTGGCTTTGCTAACATTAAAGTTTCTTACGGCACTCGTTCCTGATAATGGCGAAACGGTACGAATATAACCACCTTGCTCTAAGGTTTCCAAATCAATTGGTTCAACCATCTGTGTTTCGCACGAAGCCATCATAGCTCCCAAAAACAGTATGCCTAAACTTTCTTTTATATATCTCATAATATTTTCAAGTTTTGAATTAAATAAATATCAAAGTAATTATTTCAACGTGCCTGCTGAACCGTTATCCCAGAAAACAGGTGTTGCAACATTTGCTTTTTGTTTGGCAGTAGAATTACGAGTAATAAATGCTAACGGGTATAAGAATGACTTCACAAATGCACCAGGGTTTACTTCTAAAGCTGGTTGCATATTACGTGGCATTCCTGTACGACGATACATATTATATGCTTCGATACCATTTCCATAAGAAGCAAACCAGTATTCGTTGGCAACGATGTTTAATCTTTCGGTATCGGTTGTTGCTTTGTCATACGCTGCCAAAACAGTCGTTACATATTTATTTACCTCATCAGCCCAAACAATCTTCTTTTCTGTTTCAAAAGCAGTAACTTTTGAAGCTTCCGAAGTTCCCAATGCCGCTGCTCTAACATCCGCCATTGACTTACGAATACCTGACTCAAGTAGTGCTTTTGCCGAACCAGTTGTTTTCAATGTCAAAGCTGATTCAGCCAACATGAAATCAACAAATGATTGCATCAAAATTGGGTGTAAACCTGCACCACCTGCTCCTGCACCGAGCGAGACACCTCTACCTGCATCATTATCATACAAACCACCCGCTGGGTAAAGTCCCCAAGCTGTACGCAATAAACCATCTGGTGGAATACCTTCGTTGCTTAGGTGGTCACGTCCCCAATATCCTGCTGGTGTTGGTACACAGAAATAGTCAGATACTGAGTAATGATTTGGCTTTGAATTGGTGATACAACGTAATTCGTTTACGTTAGTTGTATTTTTAATCGTTTGGCGATAGAAATACATTCTCATACGTGGGTCAGCTTTATCATACATAATACCCATGTAAGCATTTGATTGATAATCTCCGCCACCTGCTGGAAGATATTGGTCTCGATATCTTGGATGACGAGTATCTGGGTTAGTAAGGTTAGTCCCGAACTTAAAGATAAAGTTTTGAGAGTTATTTGAGATTAATTTACCACCAGTAATCAAAGCATTGATTCCTGAAGTTGCACCAGTAGCATCAACCAAACGACGATTTAAAAGTAATTTCAATTTGAGTGTATTTGCTGCACGAAGCCATTTGTCAGCATCAGCACCATAATACAAATCACTCGTCAGACCACCTTTCGATTTTGCTACAAAATTAGCGGCAGCATCATCGAGGTCTTTGATAGCAGCGGCATAAATCGCTGCACCACCTTCAATTTTTGGGTTGAAGTTGGTAGCATCAAGAGCTTCACTGTAAGGAACATCACCAAAGTGGTCAACCAAATTAGCCAAAACTGCGGCTCTGATTGTACGAGCAACGCCCGCATGAACAAATAGTTCTGATTTTTCGGCTAAAGGAATCAACGTTTTCACGTCGTTCAAAATAGCAGCATAAGCAGTATTCCAGTTTCCATCGAGTCCACCAGGCTGAACGGCATTGTCATAAATCGCCGCACCTTGATTCAACATACGTACTAAACGCATATCTGGGTCACTAAACTGATTGAAGTGAGTAGGAAAATCTACTTGAATTTTATTAAGTAGGTAATTTATGTCAGTATTACTCGTAGTTACTGCATTTGGATTATCCAATAAATCCAATTCGCAAGAACTCACCAATACCGTGCATAAAGCCAATAAGGATATTTTAAGTTTCTTTATCATTTTTTATTATGATTTAACTGATTAAATGATTGATGCTGAAAATCTAAGAGATTCGTTTTCTTAGAAAGTCAACTTTAATGTTCCACCAAGTCTTCTTGCACTTGGTCCTGTCAAGAACTCAAATCCAAGACCATTACCAACTCCGAGTCCTAAGTTATCAGTATCTAAGTTTACACCTTCAGGTACATTCAAAGCCTTGTACCACAAGTTGTTTCCAGAGAAAGAGATAGAAGCTCCTTTCACGATTGATGAGCCAAATATTTTCTTAGGCAAAGCGTAAGACAATGATAATTCTTGCAAACGAATGGTAGAACCATCAAACATACGACCTTCATCACCGAAGAAGTAAACGTTATTAAAGTTAATGTCCGAACCTGTAACTTGAATATCATTTGGTTGACCATCAGCTTTTACACCTGGGAAAATAAATGTTTGAGCTCTATCATAACCCGATTCTGTGCCTGACTCAATCGTAAGACCACGACCCAACAATGCACCTGCAGTTGAAGAGTAGATTACTCCACCATGACGGTAAGACAACATTACATTTAATGATAAACCCTTATAGTTAAAAGTATTAATCAAACTTGTATTAAATGCAGGGTTCGGGTCGCCAAGAACGATAGGAGAAGTTGTTGTCTGTAGGAATCCATTGCTACCAATCAATAACTGACCAGCTTCATTACGACGATATCCAATACCTTTGATGATATTAAATGGCTGACCAACAATTGCGTAGTTACCCAATGATGAACCAAAACCAGTGATTTGTACCTCTTGGATTGTTCCACCCAAATCAAGAACTTTTGGTAAATTACGAGAATACGTAGCAGCTACATCCCATGAAAAACCATTGCTCAACGTAACAGGCGTACCGTTTAAGCTAAATTCAATACCTTCGTTACGGATTTTACCGATGTTGATAGTTGTTTGTGTATAACCAGTTGAAGCATCCAGTGGAGCTCTCGTAATCAAGTTACTTGTATTACGACGATACAATGTTAAATCAAAACCGAGTTTATTATTCAACATTTTACCTTCGATACCCAACTCCGTTTCTTTGTGCAACTCAGGCTTTAAGTTTGGATTACCCAAAGTATTATCAACCGAGTGTGTTTGTACTGCCGTACCTGCGGCATTCAACCAGCCTCTTGCACTTTGATTCAAGATATTTCTTGTACTGTATGGGTCTGGAAAACCAGCCGACGTACCATAACCAACTCTCACTTTCAAGAAATTCAAGATATTTGATTGAAGTGCAGGGAAAGCAGTTGTTGGCACAAATGATGCACTATATGATGGATAAAGAATACGACGGTTTTCTTTTTCTACGGTCGAAGTCCAGTCATTACGAGCAGCTACGTTAAAGAATAAAAAGTTACTGTAGTCTGCTGTAATCTCTCCAAAAACCCCCATGCGAGTTTGCTCACTGAGAAAGTTTGTTGAAACGTTATCAATAAAGTTGTTATGAGTAAATAAACCTCTCGCCAGTTGGTTTTGGCTATTGATGTTAAATGATTTGAATCTATCATTACGAATATTACCGCCTAATCTTCCTGACAAAGAAAATTTCTCAGTCAATGATTTAGTATAAGATAAGATTGCACTATTATCCCAAATTGTATTTTTGAAGTTCAAAGTATTATACAAACCGTTTGGCAATTGAGCTCCACCTTTACCAATCAAAAATTCTTGGGTTTCATCATAAGTATCCAAACCTACTTTATATATCAATGATAAGTCTTTTGCAATATCATAATTGAAAGTAGTTGCTGTAAATATACGATTAACCATACCCGTAGTTTTGTAGTTTTTCAATACCCATCTTGGATTTGGAATATCGTTTCCACCACGGAAGTAAACCGAGTTTCCAGTAGTTGGGTCTTCAAAAGGCCAGCCCATCAAGTCAACTTGACGAGGTGTGTACATTACGTTTGCCAATACCGAAGGAAAATCATTGGCATTATTACCCTGACCAGCACTCAAAGGAGGAGAAGTTTGGTCAGTGTTAGCAAAGTTAACCGACATATTCACCGATAATTTCTTGCTCATTTGAGCATTCAAACCTAAACCTAAGTTGAGTTTTGTTAAATTATTTTCTGGAATATACCCACCTTCTTTATTATAACCTGCCGAGATATTATAACCAACTTTCTCGCCACCACCCGAAATATTGAGTGAAGTATTTGAAATTTGACCTGTACGGAAGAAATCACTCACGTTATTCGGAAAAATCTCCATTTTGTATGGACTAACCGAAGCTACATAATCAGCCATTGCCGCTCTCAAAGCTAAATTGCTAAAAGAAGCATAAGGGTGAGTTGTCAAGGCAAGGTTACTGCTTTGTGAAGCATAAGTTCTGGCTTCTTCCAAAGATGGACCCCAGTTACTAAAGAAATAACCTAAATTTTGTTGAAAACCACCCACATAAGAGTTTTGGTATTTCGGTAAATGAGCAGTGTTTGTAAAGAAAGATTGTGTAACATTATATTCTGTTTTACGAGCTTTCTTGCTACCATTTTTTGTTGTTACCAAAATTACACCGTTACGACCTTGGTCACCGTAAGTTACGGTTGCCGCCAAACCTTTCAATACCGTAATGTTTTCGATATTATTAGGGTCGAGGTCAAGAAAACGACTTGAAGATGATTGTCCACCCGAAGTAAAACCACCACGAGTGTTAGTGTTTGAGTTGAAAGGCACACCATCAACCACAAAAAGCGGTTGTACTGAACCAGTAATTGAAGAATAACCACGAATCGTGATATTTGTACCAGTACCCGAAACACCCGAAGTAGAAGTAATGTTTACACCAGCAATTTTGCCTTGTAATACACGACCCACATCAGCTTGTGGACGGTCTTCGATGTTTTTCTTGTCAACCGTTGTAACGGCGTAACCCAAAGCACGTTTTTCACGTTGGATACCTTGAGCTGTCACAACTACTTCCGAAAGTTGTTTTGTATCCGCACCGAGCGAAACGTTTACAACTGACTGACTACCAAGTTTTACTTCTTGGGTATTCATACCCACAAAACTGAATACTAAAATACTACCAGCGGGTGCCTCAATAGAGTAGTTACCCTCTATGTCAGTCTGCGAACCCTTTGCAGTACCTTTTACTTGTACCGATACACCTGGCAATCCTGTGCCATCATCCGATGACGTTACTTTACCAGTTATCTTCGAGCCTTGTGCCATTACAGCAAAGGACATGATGACTCCCAGCAAACTAAG
>JBKBSS010000021.1:0-6072 GCA_046291385.1 Emticicia sp.
GTTTGTTGATACACATATCAATGGCGGAGAAAAATATTATTTTACCCAACACGCCAACGAAGAAACGATTCAAGATATTTACGAGTCAAGTCTGCAACTCGGCACTACGCACGTATTGCCCACGCTCATTACTTCTCCGCTCGAAAATATTCTGAAAGGTATCGAAGCAACTCGTAGTTTTTTGGAGAAAAATCCACATTCGGGCGTACTCGGAATGCACCTCGAAGGACCATTTTTAAACCTTGCTAAACGTGGAGCTCATTTGGCTCGATATATCAAAAACCCAACCGATAGCGAGTTAGAAGAAATCATTAAATACGGCAAAGGAATCATTAAATTAATGACCATTGCTGCCGAAAACTTTACGCCCGAACAAATAGAAATGCTCCTCGAAAGTGGCATAAAAATCTCGCTCGGACATTCAAACGCTACTTATAAACAAGCTAAATCGGCTTATAATCAAGGCATTACACTTTGCACGCACCTTTTCAATGCAATGACTCAAATGGGACACCGTGAACCTGGAGTTGTAGGGGCAACTTTCGATAGCCCAGACGTTTATGCACCCATTATTTTAGATGGTTTTCATTGTGATTATGCCGCCGCTCGCATTGCTTATCAAGTAAAGCAAGATAAACTTTTCTTGATTTCGGATGCGTTGTTTGTGGGCGAAAAAGTCAAACAAGTTCAGTGGGAAGGATTTGATGCTTATCTCGAAAATGGGCAATATCGTAACTCAGAAGGAAATTTGGCTGGGGCGGCAATCTCGATGGCCGATTGCGTGAAAAATGCCGTCGAAAAAGTAGGTATTTCGCTCGAAGAAGCTATCAAAATGGCAACTATCCGCCCTGCAAAAGCTCTGGGAATGGATACCAAAATAGGGCAAATTGCCGAAGATTTTCCTGCTAAATTTGTTGTTTTTGATGAAAATTTGACTAACTTCACTCCGTTAATTGTATAGTATATCATTTTCACAGCTAAATTTCATAACAATGAACAATATTTTCAAAGGTTTAATCGCAGGTTACGGAGCAAAAAAACTCGGTGGCGGCTGCTTCGGAACAGTCATTGTTTTTGTCATTATTTGGGTAATTCTGGGGCAATGTAGCTAAATTTAAAGTTTTTTAAAAGCCATTTAAGCATTACATCGTGCTTAAATGGCTTTTTTATTTTCAACAATCTTGTAGAACAATTTTCTAAATTGTTTCGCACCAACTGACAATTTAGAAAATTGTCGTACTAACCTTCAAACCATTTCTTGTTAAAAACCGTTATTCAGTAGAAGCAACAATTATCCATTCTACATTTTCCATTCTACATTAGATTTATGCCCTTCGATAAGAATATTTTAAAGATAAAAACACTTGGCGAATTGAAAGCCAGCGGCTACCGCCCAAAATCTATCAAACAAGAGCTTCGTGATAATTTAGTTGAAAAACTCAAAAATAAAGAGTCAGTTTTTCCAGGAATTTGGGGGTATGAAGACACCGTTATTCCTGACGTTGAAAAAGCCATTCTTTCGATGCACCACATCAATCTTTTGGGTTTGCGTGGACAAGCAAAAACTCGTATTGCTCGCCTAATGGTTAATCTTTTAGACGAATACGTGCCAATCGTTGAAGGCTCTGAACTCAACGACGACCCACTCGAACCGCTTTCACGATTTGCTAAAGATTTAGTTACCGAACACGGCGATGCGACACCAGTTGCATGGCTACACCGTGACGAGCGTTACAACGAAAAACTGGCAACGCCCGATGTTTCGATTGCCGACTTAATCGGTGATGTTGACCCAATCAAAGCGGCAACTTTACGTCTGCCCTACTCTGACGAACGTGTGATTCACTTTGGTATGATTCCACGCTCGCACCGTTGTATTTTTGTGATTAACGAATTACCCGATTTGCAGGCTCGTATTCAGGTTTCATTATTTAATATTTTGCAAGAAGGCGATATTCAGATACGTGGTTTCAAACTCCGAATGCCGCTTGATATTCAGTTTGTCTTTACGGCAAACCCCGAAGATTATACCAATCGTGGTAGTATCGTAACGCCACTCAAAGACCGTATTGATAGCCAGATTGTGACTCACTACCCGAAATCTATCGAAATCGGACGTAAGATTACTGAGCAAGAAGCCATCATTAAAGACGGCCAAAAGAAAATCGTTGTCAATGATATTTTGAAAGATTTAGTTGAGCAGATTGCGGTTGAGGCTCGCCAAAGCGAATACGTTGACGCCAAAAGTGGGGTTTCGGCTCGTATGACGATTTCGGCTTATGAAAATTTATTGAGTTCGGCCGAAAGACGTTCGTTGATTAATAGCGAGAAAAACGTAAACGCAAGAGTATCAGATATTTATGGAGCGATTGCGGCCATCAACGGAAAAATAGAATTGGTTTATGAAGGCGAAGTTGAAGGCCCAGTTTATGTGGCTCAAAGCCTTATCGGAAAAGCCATGCGAACGGAATTTTTGAAATATTTTCCAAATCCAGAGGCGGTAAAAAAGAAGAAATCAGGTAAAAATCCGTTCCAACAAGTTTCTGCTTGGTTTGGCGAAGGCAATGTAATTGATTTTACAAATGACCTCACCGACCGAGAATACCGTGCAAGATTAAAAACAATCGAAGGTTTGGAAGAATTAGTAGAAGGCTACCACGAGCGTTTGGGCGAAGATGACAAATTGTTTATGATGGAATTTGCTCTTCATGGCTTGGCTGAATTTTCATTAATTAGCAAACAAAACTTAGACACGGGCCTTCAATTCAAAGATTTATTGGATAGTATGTTCGACCCCAATAAAATGAATTTTGGCGATGATGATGAGGATGACTTTAGATAAAATTTTTGCAATTATTTGTTAAAAATAGCATCAGTTACAATTTTGGCTAAAGCCAAGAGTGTTATTATATCAAGTATCCGTCAGCTAAAGCAGACGGCAATGAAATAGAAAACCTTCAGGCAAATCTAATTTAGATTTGCCTGTTTTATTATTACTCATCTTTAATAATCTGCCAGCCGTACTTTTCCATAAACTCTTCGACTTCTTCATCGAAAGATTTTTTAGCGTGGTGCTGTTCCTGATTTTTGATATAATTTACCACCTTTTCTACTTGTGATTCGCTCACCGAAACAGCAAAATAATCATCTTGCCAAGAAAACTTCTGTGCAGTTAGCTGTTGCTTATTTATCCAAAATGAAGATTCACCTTTAATTAGTTTTGCAACTTGAGCAATTGTTTGGTCTTTACCCAAGGAAATCAAGCAATGAATATGCTCGGTGTAACCATTGATTGTTTGTAGAAAAATATCTTTCTCTCGGCAGTTTTCGATGATATGATTAAAGACTTCATACCGAATATCTTTGGTAAGAAAAGGAAATCGGTTCTTTGTGGAAAATACTATATGAACCCAAATTTTCACATAAGACATTTTATAGCATTGTTGTTTTTGTAAATATAGTATTGTTTGACTAAAGTCAAAAATGAGTGGGAGATTTTCTTAGCATCCGTCAGTTAAAACTGACAGATAACTGAAAATACATCAATATTGGGCTTTAGCATAAACTTTACCTTTGACTAAAGTCGACATTGAATTTTCATCTTAGCATCCGTCAGCTAAAGCAGACGGCAATGAATAGTTTTTCTTTTGATTTTTCATTGCCGTCAGTTTTAACTGACGGATAACTGAAAATACATCCACAAATGGGCTTTAGCCCAAACAAAAAAGCAGCCTTGAAAAAATCAAAACTGCCTTTTAAAATTATTCTAAAAACCTCAACCCAACTTCACCAAGGCTTCTTCCAAAGCCTTGATTTTTGTTTCGGCATCGGCCAGTTTTTGGCGTTCTTTTTCCAAAATTTCTGGTTTTGCATTTTGCACAAAACGCTCATTCGATAATTTTGCTTCGGTCGATTTCTTGAAACCTATGATATAATCTAAATCTTTTTGTAGAGCGGCTTTTTCTTCTTCCACATCAAGGTTTTTGCCTAAATCAATTGTTAGTTCATCGCCTTTGATAACAAAACTCATACCATCTGCTTTATCGCTAACGTATTGAATATCAGAGATATTCGCCATTTTCTTGATTAAGCCCGATAATGTTTCATAACGTGCTTGGCTTTCAGTTTTTACTGCCAATGGCAATGCTTCTTTCGGAGAAATTTGCTTTGAATTTCGGGTATTACGAACCGTCGAAACGATTTCATTTAACAACTCAAAATCAGCTAAAAGGCTTTCGTTTACTTCGCCGCCTTGCGGAAACTGAGCCAAACAAATCGATTCATTCATTTCCCGTTCTTTAATCGTTTGCCATAATTCTTCCGAAATAAACGGCATCCAAGGGTGAATCAAACGCATCAATTCATCGAAGATTTCGAGCGTTGCATCGTATGTTTCTTGGTCGATTGGTAAGCCTTTTCCGTCAACGTAAGCTGGCTTAATCATCTCCAAATACAACGAACAGAAATCATCCCAAATGAGGTTATAAGTACTCATTAGGGCATCCGACATTCTGAATTTATTGTAATGGTCGAGCGTCTCGGCAACTACTTTATTCATTTTTGTTTTAAACCAAGATACCGCCAATTTATTGCTCGCTGGAGCAGCTTCGGTGCTTGTTTCCCAACCTTGAATTAGGCGGAAAGCATTCCAAATTTTATTGCTAAAATTACGTCCTTGCTCACATAATTTTTCATCGAAAGGCAAATCATTTCCTGCGGGAGAGCTAAATAACATACCTGTACGAACGCCATCTGCACCATATTTTTCAATCAAATCAATTGGGTCTGGTGAATTTCCCAACGATTTCGACATTTTACGGCCTTGTTTGTCTCTTACGATACCCGTCAAATATACATTTTTGAAAGGAAAAGTGCCTTTATATTCGTAACCCGCAATAATCATACGTGCTACCCAGAAAAACAAAATCTCAGGGGCAGTTACTAAATCATTGGTCGGATAATAATAGTTAATGTCTTCATTATTAGGGTCTTTGAAACCGTCAAAAACCGAAATTGGCCATAACCATGAGCTGAACCAAGTATCCAAAACGTCTTCGTCTTGCGTGAGGTCGGTTTCGCTCAAAGCAAATAATTGGTATTTATCACGGGCAATTTTCAAAGCCGCTTTTTTATCTTTTGCTACGATACAAGTGCCATCGGGCATATAAAACGCAGGAATACGATGCCCCCACCAAAGTTGGCGACTGATACACCAATCTCTTACGTTTGCCATCCAATGATTATACGTATTCTTGAACTTCGGTGGAATCAACTGAATAGTATCGTTCATTACGTTTTCCAAAGCAGGCTCCGAAATGCGTTTCATTTTCAAGAACCACTGCAACGAAATTTTTGGTTCGATAATCGCACCTGTACGCTCAGAAGTTCCAACTGTCGATTTATAGTCTTCTTCTTTTACTAAATTGCCCGATTCGGCCAATAATTTAGCAATTTTCTTACGGGCCACAAATCTATCTTCACCTACCAAAATCAATGCTTTTTCGTTCAATTTACCTTCATCGGTCAAAATATCAATGATTTCTAAACCGTGCTTTTGTCCGAGAGCGTAGTCGTTTTGGTCGTGGGCAGGTGTTACTTTCAAGCAACCCGTTCCAAATTCCATCGTTACGTATTCATCGGCAATAATCGAAATCTCACGGTTGATTAACGGAATGCGTACTTTTTTACCAATCAAATCTTGGAAACGCTCATCGGCAGGGTTTACACAAATCGCTGCATCAGCCATGATGGTTTCGGGGCGAGTCGTGGCAATTGTTACACTTCCCTCCGCTCCATCGTATCTGATATAATACAATTTCTGCTGAACATCTTTCATAATAACCTCTTCATCCGAAACCGTTGTTTTGGCTTGCGGGTCCCAGTTTACCATGCGGTGTCCACGATAAATATCTCCTTTGTTATGTAAATCAACAAAAACATCAATTACGGCATCATACAAACTTGGCTCCATCGTGAAGCGAGTTCTGTCCCAATCGCACGACGCACCGAGTTTACGGAGTTGTTGCAAGATAATTCCACCGTATTTTTCCGTCCATTCCCAGCAATATTTCA
>JBKBSS010000021.1:6169-17766 GCA_046291385.1 Emticicia sp.
CAAAAATTCATCACGAGTAAGGTCAGCTTTATTGATTCCTTGTTCTTTCAGCATCGCCACAACCTTGGCTTCGGTAGCGATAGAAGCGTGGTCAGTTCCTGGCACCCAGCAAGCCTCTTTGCCTTCCATCCGTGCTTTACGAGTCAATACATCTTGAATTGTATTGTTGAGCATGTGGCCCATGTGTAAGACTCCCGTGACGTTTGGCGGAGGAATCACGATAGTATAAGGCTCTTTATCGGGATTTGGTTTCGACTTAAAGTATTGATTATCAATCCAATACTTATACCATTTGTCTTCTATCTCTTTCGGATTGTACGTTTTGCTGATTTCTGCCATACTTTTATTAGTCCATAGTCCACAGACGATAGACGATAGTTTTTGTTAATAATAATGCAAAAATAGCAATTTTTAGGCATAAAAAAACCTGCAAGGTCTCTTTCAGACTTTACAGGTTTAATTTTTTGGATTAAAATCAATTAGCATTGAAAATCTTTCCCGAACCCGAAATATATTTGCTGATGCGTGGATTTCCTCTGAACCAAACGCTTCCGCTTCCCGAAATACTGACATCAAGATTGCTCAAAGCGGTAGTTTCGCAACGCCCCGAACCACTAATTACAATATCCGAATTATCGGCGTGCATTCCGAACGACTCAATTTTTCCACTTCCCGAAACATCATAAATACCATTATAGGTATCGCCTTCCATAAAAATCAGTCCCGAACCGCTCAAATCTGCTACTAAATCGTTTTTGACATCTAAGGCTACATCAATAAGCCCGCTGCCCGACAAGCGTAGATTCATATTTTTCGAGAAAATTTTATTATCGCCGATTACACGGCCACTTCCCGAAACAAAAATGGCGTTAATGTCGGGTACTTGCACATAGATTTTTACGTTGTGGCTGCTACGAAGGCGACCATTATCGTCTAAAATCAAGGTGTTTCCACTTACTCGGCTGATAACCAAGTTGATAAGATTACTTTCGGCCGTTATTTCAATATCTTTTGTTGTGCCTTGACGAATGATTACTTCGGCAGGAAAATACAATTCGATTCGATTGAAATATGCCATACGACGGAACTCGGTTTGAACAATACCCCTTCCTTCGATGGTGTCGTATGTATTACAAGATGACAATCCGAATACTCCCAAAAGGATTGTAAAGATTACGATAAATGAACGTTTCATGGTGATGATTCTATTTTAGCTTTCTATAAAAATTGTTGTCTTTGATAACAAGATGCTATAAGTTTGTAAGAAGTTGCTCGTTGATTTGTTAATGACAAGTTAACAGCGTTTTTCCCTCATATAATCAACCTTACTTATAAAATGAAAACACTTTGGGGTGTAGATTTAGGCGGCACGAAAATCGAAGGAGTAGTGATGAATGCCGAAAACAATGAAATTTTATCAAGAAAAAGAATTCCGACCGAAGCCAGCAAAGGCTACGAACATATCATCAGTCAAGTCGTAAGACTGATTGATTCTATCAAGGAAGAAATAAACATTGCCCCAACGGCCATTGGTTTTAGTACGCCAGGAACGACCGACCCAACTACGCAGACTATGAAAAACTGCAATACGACGTCGATGAATGGGCGACCAATGAAAACTGACCTTGAAAAAGCACTCGGTGTGCCTGTTGAGCTGGCTAATGATGCCAATTGCTTTGCTTTGGCAGAAACTACGATGGGAATTGTTAAGGATGTTTTGCCCGATGCAAAAGTTGTTTTTGGCGTAATTCTCGGCACGGGCGTTGGCGGTGGCGTGGTGGTAAACGGTCAACTCGTGCAAGGCCGACACGGTATCGGTGGCGAATGGGGACATAATTTCTTTGAAGAAGATGGCGTAATGTGCTATTGCGGAAAAACTGGCTGCAACGAAAATGTATTTTCTGGCCCAGCTTTGCAGCAATATTATAAAAAACTAAGCGGAAACGACCTAACAATGAAGGAAATCTACGAACTTCACAAGGCAGGAACTGACCCAAACGCAACGGCTACGCTTCAACATTTAGTAAAGTCTTTCGGACGTGCCATTTCTTCTATCGTCAATGTGCTTGACCCCGATGCCATTGTGATTGGTGGCGGTGTAGGAAATATTGACATGATTTATGAGGCGTTTCCCGAAGAACTCAAAAACTGGATTTTCAATAACCGTAAAGTAGAAACGCTTTTCTTAAAACCAAAACTCGGCGATAGTGCAGGCGTTTTTGGTGCGATTGAGTTGGTTAGAGGGTATTGAGGAATTTTGTTTTACGATAAAAGTTTTTTAAAATCACAAAGTAATGACAGTCGAATTAGAGATAAAAATATATTAAAAGAAGTATTGGCATTTGCATCTTCAAAAAAGATAAATAGTCGAGTTTTTGAAGATGATAAACATGAAGTATTTTCAGAGAAAGATATACTTTCAGCTAAACAAATGGAAAAAAGATTAGCTGATGCCATTATTCAAGGTGGTATCAGCATGGATGATTTTAAAAAGCAAATGGAGTCGTGGAGATAAATCAGCGTTATTCGATTGAGATAGAAGCAAACTTTACAGAAAGCAAAAAAAATCTCGAATATATTCGACAAGATTCATATCAAAATGTACTTCTATTTGAGACAAAAATCGTTGAAGTATTTAGACAGAGCATCATTTAATTCATTTCCACAATGTATCAGGAAAGTACATTTTGATATATTAAGGAAAATAACCAGATAAAAACTCCCCTCCTCACCTCTGCTTCAACATCAAAGTACTAATTAGCGAAACTACTAAACCCGCAGGCAGATTCTCCTTGTAAGTCAAGAATATCGCTCTCTACTCTATTTCTTCCAAATTTTAGCAATTTTAAGGTGTTTTATGCACGTTTTTTTCATGATGCGAAGATTTTTCACATGAATAGTATTGAGTTTACACTTTCAAAAATTTTATTAATTGATGATACTTTTTAAGAAATGATAGTAATCGTTTCGAGAATTAGACTAAATTTGTTGCTTAATTATTCAACTCTATAATCTTTCAGATAATGAACTCAAATTTTTCTCGTCGTGATTTTGTAAAGGCTTCGGCAGCCGCAGTGGGTGGTATCTCGATGGCTTCTTTACCAATCGAAACATTTGCTAATTCTTCGGTTGAAGATACCATAAAAGTTGCCTTAGTTGGCTGCGGTGGACGTGGCACGGGTGCTGCTTTACAAGCACTTTCGGTGAAGCAAAACGTAAAACTGGTGGCAATGGCCGATGCTTTTCGTGATAGAATTGACTCAAGCTACCAAAACCTAACTAAAGGAAAAGTTAAAGACCGTGTAGATGTACCAGAAGAACGTAAATTTACAGGTTTCGATGGCTACAAACAGGCAATCGCATTGGCTGATGTTGTGCTTCTTACAACTCCTCCAGGTTTCCGTCCGATACATTTTGAAGAGGCCGTTCGTCAAGGAAAGCACGTTTTCATGGAAAAACCAGTGGCTACTGATGCACCAGGTATTCGTAGAGTTTTGGCAGCAGCCGAGGAATCGAAAAAGAAAAACTTGAAAGTGGTTGTGGGTTTACAACGCCATTATCAAAAATCATATCTTGAAACTTACAAAAAAGTAATCGACGAAGGTGCAATAGGCGATATAGTAGCGGCTCGTTGCTATTGGAATAATGATGGTGTTTGGGTAAATGAGCGTAAGCCCAACCAAACAGAAATGGAATACCAAATGCGAAATTGGTATTATTTTGTGTGGCTTTGTGGCGACCACATCAATGAGCAGCACATTCACAATATTGATGTAATCAACTGGTTTAAAGGTGGTTATCCAACCGAGGCTATCGGAATGGGTGGTCGTCAAGTAAGAACAGATAAAAAATTTGGTGAGATTTATGACCACCATAATGTAGAATTTAAGTATGCCGATGGTATGATTTTATCGAGTTCGTGCCGCCACCAACCTGGTACTGTTTCTGATGTTTCTGAGCATTTGGTTGGAACAAAAGGCCGTGCAACCGAAGGTAAGATTTTCGACTTAAAAGGAAATAGTATTTGGCGATATAAAGGAGAAGGAGACGGCGACCCTTACCAAGTTGAACACGATGTATTGTTTGATTGTATCGTAAACAATAAGCCAATCAACGATGCGGAAAGAGGTGCAATGAGTACGATGACTGCCATTATGGGCCGTATGGCTACTTATTCGGGCAAAAAAGTGAAATGGGAAGAAGCATTAAATTCAAATATTAATTTAATGCCAGATGCTTACACTTGGGATACTTTGCCTAAGACTTTACCAGATAAAGATGGCAATTACCAAATTGCAATGCCTGGCAAAACGAAAGCGGTATAAGTTTAAATATTCAATGGTGAATGTTTGATGATTGATTTTCAATTCATCATTAAACATTCACCATTGAATATCATTTAACGAGTTCTCCGCTTAAACGCATGATTTCTAATTCGGAGATTTTGATATTATAACGAGCGTTTGTAAGTCTATTAAGCGAAGTATTTAAGCTACGTTGTGCTTCGTTGAGTTCTAAAATTGTTGAACCACCGAGTTTAAATTTCTCCAACGAAATCTTTAAATTTTCGTCAGCCACTTCATTATTTTCTTCTTCGAGTTTTAATAATTCTTTATCAGTCTGGTATTGATTATAAGCACGCATCAAATCTGATTCAATCTGAATCCAGAGATTTTCTTCTTGTTTACGCAAAATATCGGTATTGATTTTTGAAGTCTGAATCTGACGACGAATGATTTCACCGTTAAAAATATTCCAAGTTGCTCCAACGCCAACGTTTAAACCCACATTTTGATTATATAAAAATAAACCCGCATTGGTTTTACTCAATGAATAACCAAACGATGAATTGAGTGTAACTCTCGGAAGTTTTGCAGCCGCCACTTCTTTTTGTGTAATCAAACTAATATCAGTTGATTTACGTAAAGCTTGCAAATTCTTGTTGGCAGCACGGGCTTGACTTTTAAGTTGTTCGGTCGTAGGGTCGAACATGATTCCTACTACTTCTTGCACATCAAAATCTTGGTCGGCAGGTCTAACCAAAAGATTATTGAGCGTAACTTTTGCGTTTTTTACAGCGTTTTTGGCTTGCACTAATTGTGTATTTTGAGCATTTAACTCGGTTTTTGACTGCAAATAGTCAAGTTTTGAGCCTTTTCCAAATTCCCAACGTTGCTGCGTAATCATCAAACGTTCCTCGTAATACTTGATAATTGTCTGCAAAAAAGCCACCGTTTGCTTCTGACGCATCACTTCATAGTAGGCTTGCATCACGCCAATAACGGTATTTTCCATCATTTGGCGACTCTGTAATTGACTCAACTGTCCTTGTCCCTTGAGGCGGTCGAGCGTTGCATACATTCTTTTTCCGTCGTAAAGCACCCATGACATTGCTAAGTTTGTGGTTGGAGCAATACTACTACCAAAACGATTAATATCGGTACCATTAGAAAGCTTTTGGCTTACTTCGTTGAAGGCACTGCCAACATTGGCATTCAAATCTACTCTTGGAAGCATTCCTGCATTGCCTTTAAAGACTTGCAGTTCGGCTGCATCTTGTTGCATTTTGGCTACTTTTATATCATAGCTTTTTTCAAGAGCGGTTCCAATGGCGTTTTCGAGTGTTAATATTTCTTGGGCTTGTACAACAGCAGGCAATAAAAATATAAACAGAAAGTATTTTTTCATGATTAAGGATTTCAATCTATACGTAAGGGCGTATCGCATACGCCCTTGGAACGAGGATTTGTGCTTGTAGGCGTATGCGATACGCCCTATATCTTTTACGCCATTTCAGCTTCATGGGCAATTTCTTCGATTTGTTTCATACGCTCGAAGTTTTTATTGCGAGATAAGAAAGTATAAATCGCAGGAATTACATACAACGTCAAAACCAATGAGAATAATAAACCACCCATAATTACGATACCCATTGCCATACGGCTTTTTCCTGCCGAACCGAGAGCAAAGGCAATCGGTGCCGCACCCAAAACTGTTGCAAAAGTGGTCATCAAAATTGGGCGGAAACGCATGGCGGCAGCTTCGATGACTGCTTCTCTGATGCCCATGCCTTTTTCACGTAATTGATTGGCAAATTCGACAATCAAAATACCATTTTTTGTTACCAAACCAATGAGCATAATCATACCGATTTGACTGAAAATATTGAGTGTTTGATTGAAATACCACAATGAAAATACCGCTCCAGCAACCGCCAAAGGTACGGTAAGCATAATAATGAATGGGTCAACGAAACTCTCGAACTGAGCAGCCAAAATCAAATATACTAAAATCAAAGCCAACAAAAACATATAAAGGGTGTTCGATGAACTTTCAGAAAAGTCTCTTGATGAACCCGCCAAAGCTGTTCTGATGACATCATCAGCCATTTTATCTCTGATTTTATCCATTGCTTTGATACCGTCTCCAACCGTTTTGCCAGGGGCTAATCCAGCCGAAACTGTGGCACTCATATAGCGATTGAAGTGATATAATTGCGGTGGACTACTTTCTTCATTAATCTTCACGATATTATCAAGCTGGATAATTTCGCCACGATTATTTTTTACGTAGGTATTTTTCAAATCAAGTGGTTCGTCACGATTTGCACGGTCGAACTGACCAATAACTTGATACTGACGACCATTCATTGTGAAATATCCAAAGCGTTGTCCAGCAAAAGCGAGCTGCATTGACTGAGCCACGTCCGTTACCGAAACGCCCATACTTTTAGCTTTTTCACGGTCAATACTTACTTCGAGTTCGGGTTTATTAAATTTCAAGTTCAAATCCGATACCATAAAAGTTGGGTCTTTCGACACTTCTTCCATAAACTTCGGTACATACTGGCGAAGCTTCTCAAAATCAGGTGCTTGAATCACGTATTGCACTGGTAAACCTCCTCTTTTATCCAAAGAGATAGTTTCTTGTTGAAGCACAAACGCTCTCGCATCAGGCATTTTTTTGGTGATTTTTGCTACTTGGTCGGCAATTTGTTGCTGTGTGCGTTTTCGGTCTTGAGGGTCGTTGAGAACTAATCTCGTAAAACCTGTATTGGCAGCTCCCGAACCAGAAAACCCTGGGGCAGTCATGGTTACGATTACGTTTGCTTCTGGCACAGAATCACGGAGTGTTTTGCCGAGTTTTTGAATATAGCTATCGGTAAATTCAAAAGAAGAACCTTCGGGAGCGGTGACTTGTAAACGCATTGCACTACGGTCATCGAGTGGAGCTAATTCTTGTTGAAGGTCTTTTCCGAAGAACCAAGTCATGCCGAAAGTGAGTAAAACCAACGGAATAGCTGCCCAACGAATATTCATAAAGCTTGTCAGACGAGTTCTGTAACCATCGATTACTTTTTCAAAGAAAGGCTCAGTCATTTCGTAGAAACGGCTATGTTTTTGATTTTTTCTAACCAAATACGCATTCAACATTGGCGTTAGTGTCAATGAAACGAATGCCGAAATCAAAACGGCGGTGGCCAGTACGATACCAAATTCACGGAAAAGTCGTCCAACGAAACCTTCCATAAATATAACTGGCAAGAATACCGAAGCGAGCGTAATAGAGGTAGAAAGTACGGCAAACATGATTTCGTTTGAACCCTTAATGGCAGCCTCAATTGGCTTCATGCCTTCTTCAATCTTTTTATAGATATTTTCGGTAACAACGATACCATCATCAACCACCAAACCTGTTGCCAAAACGATGGCAAGAAGCGTAAGAACATTTATCGAAAATCCGAATATATACATGAAGAAAAACGTACCAATGAGCGATACAGGAATATCAATCAATGGACGAACGGCGATAATCCAGTCACGGAAGAATAAGAAAATGATGATAACCACCAAGCCTATGGCTATTAAAAGCGTCTCGCCTACTTCTTCAACTGATTTTTTGATGAAAGTCGTATTATCCGACATCAATTCCATTCGGTAATCTTTCGGAAGCTCTTTTTTGATTTCTTCTAAACGCTTGTTTACTTGTGCCGAAATTTCCAAATAATTGGCACCTGGCTGCGGAACAATGGCCAAACCAATTGATGGAATGCCATTAATACGCATAACCGTTTCTTCGTTTTCTGCACCAAGTTCGGCATTTCCTATGTCTTTGAAACGAATAATTTTTTCGCCTACTGTCTTGACAATCAGGTTATTAAAGTCTTCTTCACCTTTAAATCTACCAATTGTTTTTACGGTTAACTCTGTATTATCACCAGCCAATTTTCCGCTTGGAAGCTCTACGTTTTCACGGTCAAGGGCTAATTTTACATCTTGCGTTGTTACGCCCTGTGCCGCCAATTTATTTGGGTCCATCCAAAGACGCATGGAGAATTTTTTCTGTCCCCAAATCATTACTTGGCTGATGCCTTGAATGGTTTGTAGGCGTTGAGCAACTACGTTTTCGGCGTAATCACTGATTTCCATGTGGCTTCTCACATCCGACTGCAAAAGCATACTCATGATTGGGTCAGAGTTTGCATCGGCTTTTGAAACCGTCGGTGGGCCATCAATATCTTGTGGTAATTGACGCACTGCACTCGAAACTTTATCACGCACATCATTAGCGGCAGTTTCCATATCTACACCGATTTCAAATTCGATGGTGATTTGGCTCGAACCATTATTTGAAGATGAGTTGATAGACTTTATCCCCTCAATGGCATTCAATGCCTTTTCGAGAGGTTCGGTAATCTGCGATTCAATAATGTCGGAGTTTGCACCAACGTAATTGGTACGCACCGAAACAACAGGCGGGTCGATGGATGGATACTCACGTACACCCAAAAAAGTATAGCCAATTGCTCCAAACAAAATGATGAGTAAGTTCATCACGATGGCTAATACTGGACGTTTGATAGAGATTGTTGAGATTGACATGAATTCAATGATGAATGTTGAATGATGACGGGGTCGCCCGTGCGATGTTGAATGTTGGCAATGCCTTCATTCATTTACTGTCAATAATTTACTTATTACCAATGACTTGTAAGTCTGTGAACTATTTATTTGTTCCTTTCACTTTTACTGCGGCGTCTTTTTTCAATGACATAATAGCAGAAATAATGAGCGAATCGCCCATTTTGAGTCCGCTTGTAACTTGTATTTTTTTGTCATTACGCACACCCGTTTCAATCATTACCTCGGCCGCTTTGCCGTCACGCACTACATATACTTTTTTACCTTTCAAAACTGGCACAACTGCCTCAGTCGGAATCATAATGGCTTGAGCAATGTCTAAATCAACCGAAACCCTTACAAACATACCTGGAACAAGTCTATCGGCTGGATTTTTGGCCAATGCTCTGAGTTTTAATGTACGAAGATTTGGGTCAATTTTTGGGTCGATTGCCACTACATTTGCGTAGTAAGCATCTGGCTGTCCTTCTACTTCAAATTTTATATTTCTGCCTACTCTAATAAGCGTCGAATATTTTTCTGGAATCGAAAAGTCTATCTTTACAGGATTTGTCTGTACGAGTGTTGCCAAACTGGTCGTTGGCGTTACGTAAGCACCTTGACTCACATTTTTCAAACCCACTTTTCCCGAAAATGGAGCTTTCAAAACTGTCTTTTCGAGATTTGCTTCAATGAGTTCTTTATCGGCGTTGAGGGTGTTAATCTTATTAGCCGTGATTTCGTATTCTTCTTTGCTAATGGCGTTAATATCCAATAATTTTTTCTGACGAGCTTCGGTTTGTTTAGCCAATTCTATCTCAAAATTAAGTTTTTTCAACTGAGCTTGAAGGTCAGTATCTTTGATTCGGGCAATTACTTGTCCTGCTGCCACTCGACTACCTTCTTTGATGTTAAGCGTTAGAATACGCCCAGATGCTTCGGCTCTTAATTCGATTTCTTCATTCGGGAAAATCGTACCTGACGATGTAATGACGTTATCAAGGCTCTCGGTATTGACCACAAAAACATTGACAGCTACGGCAGGACCTCCATTTTTCATGTCTTTTCCGCCTCCTTTTGCTCCCGACGGTGCAGCACCTGCTCCGCCTCCTGGACTTTTTTCACCTAAATCAGGTTTTTTAAAAAGAAAAATTTTGCCAAGTACCAAGACCGCAACAACGGCAACAATAGTCAGAATCGTACGCATATTAAACTTAATGATTAAAAGAGTATCTGTTAGAAATTTAGATAAGTTATGTAAAATAAACGCAAAAATATACCGAACTGTTGCGATAATAAAAGGTTTTGTATTATTCCTATTAATTAATCGACATAAGGGGTGTTTTTGACGACTGTTGGAGTAAAAACAAGCTAATTTCTTGAAAATATTCAACAGCCTTTTTAGCTTAAATTACCAAGAGTTTTTACAAAAAATACCTCACCCCCAATTCGTACCCTTTTACGCCCAAGCCCGTAATCATGCCTTTGCATACACGAGTCAGATACGAATGATGGCGGAAAGCCTCACGGGTGTGAATATTAGAGATATGTACCTCAACAGCGGGCGTTTTTACGGCCGAAAGTGCATCGGCAATGGCAACCGAAGTATGCGTATATGCCCCAGCATTGATTACAATTCCTGCAAATTCAGTGCCACCGTAGCCCACTTCGTGAATTTTATCAATAATTGCTCCCTCGTGGTTCGACTGAAAATAATGCAGCGTTACGTCAGGGAAAATTGCCTTTAATTCTTCAAAATAAGCCTCAAAAGTCAGACTTCCGTAAATATGTGGTTCTCGTTTTCCGAGAAGATTAAGGTTTGGGCCGTTGATAATGATGATATTTTTCGACATATTTTTTGGGTTAAAATCCTTGTTTCAAAATTGTTGTTACACAGTTTCTTTATAAAAATAAATGGAACACAGATGACACTAATTACACTGATTTTCACAGCTATTAATGAGCCGAAATCAGTGTAAATCTTGTAAAATCTGTGTTATCAGTGTGCAATGATGACGACTCAAGATTATAAATGAGTATTAAAAGTCATTTACAAACTAACAATTTTACAACTAAAACAACATTTAAAATTATTTTTACAAGATAAAAGACTTATTTTGCTGTAAAATTAACAGAATATCTTTTGAATTGGCCAATCTACATACAGCACTTTAAAAATTACCTGCGTTTGGAGCGTTCGATGTCCGAAAACTCCATCGAGGCGTATATTCGTGATGTAGAAAAGCTCAGTCAATTTGCCCAAATTGCCAAACATCAACCAAAACCCGAAACCATCACCGAGCGTGATATTATGGATTTTCTGGAATACCTCAATGATTTTGGGCTTTCGGCTACTTCTCAGGCACGTATTTTATCGGGCGTTAAGTCGTTTTACAAATACATGGCCATCGAAAATCTGATTCAGACCGACCCTACGCATTTGATAGAATCGCCAAAAGTTGGTCGAAAATTGCCCGATACACTGTCTTTCCCCGAAATCGAACAAATGCTCGAAATAATTGATGTTTCAACGCCCGAAGGCACTCGCAACCGAGCAATTTTGGAGGTTTTGTATAGTTGCGGAATGCGGGTTTCGGAATTAGTAGATTTAAAATTGACTAATTGTTATTTCGATATTGGTTTTGTACGAGTTTTCGGAAAAGGTCGAAAAGTAAGACTGATTCCAATCGGAACGGA
>JBKBSS010000021.1:17776-18053 GCA_046291385.1 Emticicia sp.
AACTGATGCCATTAAATACACAAAAATTTACCTCGAAAGTATCAGAAATCATCAAGATATTAAGGAAGAATCAGAAGACATTGTTTTCTTGAATCGTCGAGGAAAACAACTTTCGAGAGTAATGATTTTCTTGATAATCAAAGACTTAGCCGAGCGGGCGGGTATTCAAAAAAATATTTCACCGCATACGTTTCGGCATTCATTTGCCACGCATCTCATCGAAGGCGGTGCCGATTTGAGAGCCGTACAAGAAATGCTCGGACATGAATCAATCACG
>JBKBSS010000219.1:0-5606 GCA_046291385.1 Emticicia sp.
TAACAATGCTTTGAAAAATGCGTGCGTTACGACATGAAAAAAGCCCGACGTGTAAGCCGAAACACCCATTGCCATAAACATATAACCAAGCTGACTCACGGTTGAGTAAGCCAATACTTTCTTAATATCATTTTGGAAAACACCAATTGTTGCCGCAAAAAGAGCCGTTGCCACACCAACCCATGCTACTACTTCGAGTGTGCCAGGTGCGAGTGTATAAAGGATATTTGAGCGAACAATCATGTAAAGACCAGAAGTTACCATCGTAGCGGCGTGAATCAAGGCCGAAACTGGTGTTGGACCTGCCATCGCATCGGGCAACCAAGTATAAAGTGGAATTTGTGCCGATTTACCCATCGCTCCGATAAACAGCAGAGCTGTAATTATAACGATTGTGGTATCGCCCACCGAGAGACTTTTTGCTTTATCGAATACTTGAAGGTATTCAACTGTTCCAAATTGATTGATTATCATGAAAACTCCAATCAAAAGACCTAAGTCACCGATACGGTTCATGATAAAGGCTTTGCGAGCGGCATTGCCGTATTCAAAGTTTTTATTCCAAAAACCAATCAATAAATAAGAACAAAGACCTACACCTTCCCAACCGATAAACATTACGATGTAGTTTGAACCCATGACGAGCAACAACATCGAAAATAAGAACAGATTCAAGAAAGCGAAGAATTTACCAAAACCTTCGTCGTCGTGCATATATCCCATCGAATATACGTGAATGAGCGTACCCACACCCGTCACTACGAAGAGCATCAAGATAGAAAGTTGGTCAATTTGGAAAGAGAAATTGATATTGAGCGTTCCGACCGTAATCCAATCAAAAATAGTGACAATGATTGGTTGTTGACCACCAGCCATAAATGCTTGATAGGCTGAAAAAGCTCCAGCAAATGAAAGAAGAGCCGCTCCTGTGCCAATCCATCCTGCCAGACCTTTAGAAATCTTACGAAAACCAAGCCCATTGATTAAAAAACCGATGAGTGGAAATAAAGGTATAAGTTTTATTAATAACATATTTAGTATGCTTGTTTTGCAATTTTTTAATAATGCCCTTTGAGCGAGTAAATTTGAATAGCGTTTTGTTTAACTTCATATACTATCCTATTTTCTCGGTCAATTCTTCTTGACCAAAATCCTGACATATTGTGCTTCAAAGGTTCTGGTTTACCAATTCCACTGAATGGAGTTTCTGAAATAGAGATAAGTAACTGCTTGATGCTTTCCTGAACTTTCAGGTTTTTAGTACTTTTCAAAACAGTAAATCTTTTTTAGCGTCATCATTTAGCCTTATTTCCATAAGTCTTCAATATTTACCGTTGTATAGTTTCCTGTTTCAAAATCCTTTTTTCCTCTCTCTATTTTTTTAACAAACTCTGGGTCGTAAGGCGATTCTTCTTTTTTCTCAAACTTTACATTCAAAGCGGCCATCACGGCTTTAAGTGCCTTTAATTGTTTGTTGTTTTCGGGGTAAACCAATAAAGTTTCCATATTTTGTTGGTTTAAATTTATCTTACCACTTTAATTTATCTAAAAGACTCACATCAATTGAGCGAATATTGCGGTAAATCATTACGATGATGGCCAGTCCAACGGCTACTTCGGCGGCAGCTACTGCCATAATGAAGAATACAAAGACTTGTCCCGCTGGGTCTGAACGATACGATGAAAATGCAACCAAAAGTAGGTTTACGGCATTGAGCATTAACTCGACAGACATGAAGATGATAATGGCATTTCGGCGAATAAGTACACCCACGATGCCAATGATAAACAAGATACTGGCTAATAATACATAATTTATTAGAGGTATCTGAAAAATGTCAGGTATTTGGCTTTGCATTTTTTTATCAATTAACAGTTTAATTAATTCTTTCAAAATACGCCGTTTGAGAGCGTGTGTCAAAGAATATTTTCGCAAAAATAAACAATATTCGTTTTTGTAGTGTGCTTTTTAAGAAAATTGTTGAACATACTGTGATATTCAAGTTTTTATCTATTTATCAAGCATCATTTTGAGCTTAATCTCGGTCAATTTACGCTTTGTATCAAGCGGGAAATCGCCGTTTATCATCCAATCGTAATATTGAGGCTCATTTTTTAATATCTGCTTTACAGATTTTCCGCTGTGTTTGCCAAAATTAAACACAATTTCACCGCTTTTATTGATGGTCATTCGTTGGGCAAAATCCACAATATTTCCCGAAGTAAGTTGGTGCAATACTTCCATGTCATTTTTTACAGGTTCGTATTCTTCGCCTTTATCGTTTTTGATTTTTACTCCTTCGTAGCGTTCCACTTGCGAACAAAGCACTTCGAGTGTAGCCAAAGTATCGACTTCGGCACTATGAGCATTTTCGAGACTTTTATGACAGAAAAATTTATAAGCTGCCGAAAGCGTACGAGGCTCCATCAAGTGGAAAATACGTTGGGCATCAACCAATTTGCGGTTTTTAACATCGAAATCAACATCCATTCTCAAAAACTCTTCTACCAACATTGGCACATCGAAGCGATTGCTGTTGAAGCCTGCCAAATCGCAGCCCTCCAAAAACTGAGCAAGAGCCTTGCCAATTTGCTTGAAAGTGGGGGCATCTTTTACATCTTCATCATAAATTCCGTGAATAAGACTCGTTTCGAGCGGAATCGGAATACCTGGATTGATAAGCTTAGTTTTTACTTCTACCGTACCGTCGAGTTTTGCTTTGGCGATACAGAGTTCTACGATTTTATCTTTGGCTACATTTACACCCGTAGTTTCGAGGTCTATTACTGCTAAGGGTTTACGTAGTTTGAGCGAATGAGTGAGCATGTGGGCTATTTTTAATTCAGGGTGCAAAGTTATGAATTAAAAAATAATAATAGCTCAAATCAAAGGATTAGATTGTCCGTTGATTTAGCAAAGAATCAATTGTAATAGAAAATCTAAAATTTAGTTAGTTTTTAGGGTTTTGCTTTTGGTTTTAGATTTACAATAAATAGGCCCATTAAAATTTATAGAATTATTGTCTGTTTTGTTGTTTTGGTTGATGAGTTTTGTTGCAAATTCAGCGAGTAGGAGGAACTTCGGTGGCTGAAATTTCACAGATTATTGCCGATACGCCCATTGAAACTTTCAATGATAGTGGAACGGTTTTTCGGGCAAGTGAGCGTTTCTTGAAAAAAATTGACTGGTGTAAGAGTAAAATTTTTTGAATACAATTCAGAAACTTATGCGAATAAGTACTTAACATAACTTAATACCCTCGCAAGATGTGAGGGCTGATAAATAAAGAACCGTTACAACAAAGTCAAATCTGAAAGCATCATCAAAAACTTGAAACTCATAAAAAGGGTTATTTATACTCCAAAACTAATGAAAAAAGTAACATTTCGATATAAATAAGCCACTTTTCTGATGTAGAAAAGTGGCTTCTTTCATGTATTAAAATATCAATACAACATTCTGAAACGAATCGTCTCGTCGATGTCTTTGATTTCTTGGATAAACTCGTTGGTATAACCTTTGCTAATATCCATGATTACGTAGCCAATCGTTTCGTTGGTTTTCAGATACTGACCAATGATATTGATGTGGTGTTTGGCAAAAATATTATTGATTTTGGCCAAAATACCTGGTACATTTTGGTGAATATGCAATAAACGGTGCGAATCACGCAGCAATGGCAACTGTACTTCTGGGAAATTTACGCTGCCCGTTGTGCTACCATTATTCATATATTCGAGCAGACGTTCTGGTACATAAAGTCCGATACCTTCTTGGGCTTCTTCGGTGCTTCCGCCGATGTGTGGCGTAAGAATTACGTTTGGTAAACCACGCAATTCGCTCTCAAATGGCTCGCTGTTAGTTTTTGGTTCGTACGGAAAAACGTCAACGCCCGCACCAGCCACTTTGCCCGATTTAATGGCTTCGACCAAAGCCGAAACTTCGACCACGTGACCACGAGCAAGATTCATAAAAATCACGCCATCTTTCATCAGTTCAAACTCACGTTTGCCAAAAACATTGGTGTTTTCTTTACGGCCATCAATGTGCATACTTACCACATCCGAAACTCGTAAAACTTCTTCCAAAGAGCGACATTTTTTGGCGTTTCCGATGGGCATTTTATCAACAATATCGTAGAAGTAAATCTCCATGCCGAGTGCTTCACCAATAACCGAAAGTTGCGTTCCGATGTGTCCGTAACCAATCAAACCGAGTTTTTTGCCACGAACCTCAAAGCTATTATTGGCCGATTTATCCCATTTGCCAGCGTGCATTTGGTTACTTTTCGTAAATACATTACGAATCAATAAAATCATTTCTCCAATCGCCAGTTCTACAACCGAGCGAGTATTGCTGTACGGTGCGTTGAAAACTGCAATACCTTTTTCGGTACAAGTTTTAAGGTCGATTTGGTTTGTTCCGATACAAAATGCTCCAACTGTGATTAGTTTATCGGCATTTTCGAGGACTTTTTTCGTCAAATTAGTTTTTGAGCGAAGTCCCAAAATCGAAACTCCTTTGATGCGTTCCATCAATTCTTCTTCGTCCATTGCACCTTTGTGCGTTTCAACGTCAAAGCCTTCATGCTTAAAAGCTTCGATTGCCACCGAGTGAACGTTTTCGAGCAATAAAACCTTGATACGACTCTTTGGATATGACTGACTGCGAGGCAATTTATTCAGATACAAAAACTCATCCAGCGACGGTACAATGTGGTCGGCTTTTGCCGTAACTTTCTCACGCTCAACGTTTTCTGTAAAAGCATAAAAACGATTTGCGAGTCCCGAAGCACGGAGTTCGTAGTCGGTATAGCCATCGCCAATGGCGTAAACATCGCCGTCGAGTTTCAATGAACTTAGCAATTTTACTTTGCCTTTTTCGTGAGCCAAAACATTTTCTTGGTCAACACCGATGATATTATCTTCGGCATCAAAAACGAAAGTATTGGCATATACGTTTGCCTCTTTGATACCCATTGAAGTAACGATTGGCAGAATAAACTCTTTGAATCCGCCCGAAATTATCAAAATATTATCGGCATATTCACGCAAAAATTTTTCGTTGCGTTGAAACGATTCCGAAACCTGTGTATAAAGATAATCAACCAATTGATTGATGTTCGAACGATTGGCTTTCAATAGCTCAATTCGGCGACTGAGTGCTTCCGAAAACGTAATTTCGCCATTCATGCCTTGCTCAGTCAAATTTCTGATTTGAGCAACAACTTTCTCTTGTGTGGCACTTCCTGCCAAAGCAATATTTGCGAGTTCGTCAAGACCTTCTACTTTCGTAAAAGTGCTATCGAAATCTATGATATAATAGGTATTGTTCATGAAAACCCCCAGCCCCTAAAGGGGAGCTATTTTAAATGAAAATTTTATTTATTGTAACGCTATTTTGATATGCTCAAAATGATGTTTGGTATGCCAAGCAGCTAAGATATTGGCGTTCTTCGAGCGTCATTGCCGAAAAGATTTTGTTGTAATTCCAAATTTACGGACTATTTCAGAACAACAAGTCAGAAAGACTATTGATTTTATATAAATAAATAAATAGTTAATAAAATTCTTTGAAAAGTTCTAAAAACAATAGATTATTTTGT
>JBKBSS010000220.1:0-5558 GCA_046291385.1 Emticicia sp.
TCAAATATTGATGTAAATGTTTCAATCGGAACAATATTTTCGGTTTATCGAAGAATTACACCGACAGGCACACGTGCCACGCTCGAAGATTTTATGCAGGGTGGGCGTAGTCAAGTAGCGGTAGGTTATATTTTATATGGTTCGTCAACAATTTTGGTCTATTCGACTGGGCAAGGCGTGAATGCCTTTACGTATGAAAATTCGCTTGGCGAGTATTTTTTATCGCATAATGATATTAAAAGTCCAGAAGATGGAGTGATATATTCGGTAAATGAAGGAAACTATAATGATTTTGTGAGTGGAGCAAGGGCGTATATTGTAGAATGTCGGATGAGAGAATATGCCGCTCGATACATTGGCTCGTTGGTGGCAGATTTTCACAGAAATTTGTTGAAAGGTGGAATTTATCTTTACCCAGCTTCCCAAAAATATCCAAAAGGAAAGCTACGCTTGCTTTATGAGTGTTATCCTTTGGCATTTTTGGCCGAGCAAGCAGGGGCAACTTCAACGGATGGCTACCAAAGTATTTTGGATATTGAACCAAAAGAATTGCATCAACGAAGTCCGTTTTACGTCGGAGCAAAAGAGATGGTCAATGATTTGCTTTTGCATTTTTGATTTTGGGTTAAGTGTTGATTATCAATTATTTACATGACCAAAGTCATTTCAGCATAAGTATAAAAAGAGTTATTTAGTCGCAGCATTACACTTCATCAATATAACTGAACAAAACTAATGGAGCTTTTAACTGAAACTGCCCCGACGACATTGGCCATTAAAGCCAAACAAATTTTTTATAACCTTAGCCCTGCCGAATTGATAGAGGCTGCTCTGCAAAACGGCGAAGGCGTCTTGACCGACACAGGGGCCTTGATGTGCGACACAGGAAAATTTACAGGTCGTTCGCCAAAAGATAAATTTTTGGTTTGTGACGACAAAACCGAAAACACAGTTTGGTGGGGAGATGTAAATTTTAAGTTTACGCCCGAAAAATTTGATGCTTTACTCAATAAAATGCTCGTTTTCTTAGAAGATAAGCGAATTTACGTGCGTCAAGCTTTTGCAGGAGCAAATGTGGATTATAGATTAAGCCTCGAAATTATTAATACGCAAGCGTGGCATAATTTATTCTGTAATAATATGTTTATTCGTCCTTCACAAGAGGATTTGACGAACTTCTCGACTGACGGGCGGCGTTCTGCATTTACAATTATCTGTGTACCCGAATTTGAAGCTGACCCAGCCGTTGATGGCACTCGTCAAGCAAATTTCACCATCGTAGACATGACTCGTCGTATATTGCTTATCGGTGGAACGAGTTATGCTGGCGAAATGAAAAAAGGAATTTTTACGGTACTTAATTATTTATTGCCGCAAGAAAATGGCGTGCTTTCGATGCACTGTTCGGCCAATATTGGCGAACAAGGCGATATTGCGATTTTCTTCGGATTATCGGGAACTGGCAAAACAACGCTTTCGGCTGACCCAAATCGTGGTTTGATTGGTGACGACGAACATGGTTGGTCAGAAACCAGTGTATTTAATTTTGAAGGTGGTTGCTACGCCAAAGTGATAGATTTGAGCCGTGAAAAAGAACCCGAAATTTTTGATGCCATTCGTTATGGTTCGATTGTAGAAAATACAAGATTCGTTGAGGGAACTCGCACCGTTGATTATCATAATAATTCGGTCACAGAAAATACTCGAACGGCTTACCCGATTCATTATATTCCGAATGCCGTTGAGCCTTCGGTGGGTGGAATTCCGAAAAATATTTTTTTCTTGACTTATGATGCTTTTGGCGTTTTGCCGCCAATTTCGAAATTGACCGTTGGGCAAGCAATGTATCATTTTATTTCGGGCTATACATCGAAAGTTGCAGGAACAGAAATGGGCGTAAAAGAACCACAGGCCACATTTTCGGCTTGTTTTGGAGCAGCGTTTTTGCCTTTGCATCCAACAAGATATGCCACACTTTTGGGCGAAAAGATTCACCAAAATAAAGTAAATGTGTGGTTAATAAATACAGGGATGACAGGCGGAAGCTACGGCGTGGGTAGTCGTATGAAGCTTTCCAACACAAGAGCCATGATTACGGCCGCTTTAAATGGCGATTTGAATAAAGTTGGCCTCACAAAGCACCCGATTTTCGGAATGATGATTCCAGAACATTGTCCGTATGTGGTTTCCGATATTTTGAATCCCCGTAATACTTGGGCTGATAAAGATGCATATGACGCAACAGCCGCCAAATTGGCCAATATGTTTGAGCATAATTTTGAAAAATACGCTGATTTTGCTGATGAAGAAATTTTAGCAGGAAGCCCCGTTTTAGAATGATTAACGGTGAATGATTAATGATTGATTTTCTTGTTTTTGTGATAAATAGGTTGAAAAATTAAGTATTAAGGTTGAATAGGTTTTAATTTTGCTTAGAATCTAAGTTTAAAACGCCCTGCTGTTAGTGGGGCTTTTTTTGTGCTTTCAATTTTTCATTTTCCTTTAACTTATATATATTGCATTGTTCTTCTGTTTTTAATTAAAAATTACCAAAAACTATGAAACTTCTTTTACCAGTTTTATTTCTTTTTATCGGAGTCAGCTCGTTTATGTCGATGTCTGAGCAAGCTCCACAGGTGGCAACGAAAGTTATTGCCAAAGATACAATGATGCTCGACCGTGAAAAATACCTGACCAAACTCAAAGATTCATTGAAAGGCAAAGAATCTATGGTGGCCGATTCGGTTTTCAAAAATATCAAATCGTTGAAAGGAAAATCGGTTGAGCAGGTTTTGAGCATTATGAATAATTGGGGACACGCTTTGGGCGTAACTTGTAAGTTTTGCCACGAAACAACCAATTGGGCATCTGAAAAAAGCCGTAATCACTTGCGTACCCGTGAAATGATTGTGATGAACGACCGCCTCAATCGTGAATTGCTTTCTCAGATGAAAGGTTTCCGCCAGCCCGTAACGATGGGTTGTATTTCGTGCCACAACGAAATGAAAGAACCACCTCACGATGGCCCACGTCCGCAAGCTCCACGCCAACGTCCAGAAGGCGGTCCAAAACCACCAGAAGGTGCAAAAAACTAAGATTTTCTGCTGAAAAATAGGTTTTAGGATAAATTATAAACAAAATCCTCGCAACGTGATAGACTCGAAAACCTCGAATCTATCACGTTTTTTTTGTAGCACAATTTTCTAAATTGTGTCGTTCTCGAAAACACAAGTTGCAAATCGGGTCGCCGATTCGATTGTGATACTAAAAAAACTATAAAAATAGTTTTGAAACTAAAAAATTAGTTATACATTTGAAACAGAATTAAAAATCAAAGAAAATGGAATTAAGAGACTTAACCCGTGCCGAAGAAGAAGTAATGCAGATTTTGTGGGAAATAGAGCCGACTTTCGTGAAAGATATTTTAGAACAATTTCCTGAGCCACGCCCTGCCTACAATACGGTTTCGACCATCGTAAGGATTTTGGAACAAAAGGGTTTTGTCGGCCATAAAGCCTACGGTAAAACGCATCAATATTATTCGTTGGTGAGCAAAGAGCAATATAAATCTTTTGCAACTGGCAAATTGATGGAAAGTTATTTCGAGAATTCGGTCGAAGAAATGTTTTCGTTTTTTGTGCGAGAAAAGAAAATCGACATGAAAGAAGCCGATGAGATTTTGAGAATGATTGATAAAATGAAAAACTCTAATCCCTAATTAGAGTTGACACAACCCTAAAACTAAATCCCTCACTTTAGGGGTGGGGGTACTATCTATGGATATACTCATCTATTTGCTAAAAACTAACTTATGCTTGGTTGTTTTTTATGGATTTTATTGGGTGTTTTTGCGTAGAAATACCTTTTTTGTGGCCAATCGCATGTATTTGATAGGTTCGATTTTATTATCGTTTTGTCTTCCATTAATCAAAGTCAAGCATAATTATGATTTTGAGAGTTCATTGCCAATTACACTCAACGAAATCTCAACTGAGTCTGTAAAAAGCATGTTTTATACGCCGATTGTTGGCAATTTTAATTGGATTGACTTAATGGCTGTTATCTATCTGACAGGTGCAGCGTTGATATTGGGAAGAATCATTTTTGCTTTCGTCAAGATTTACAATTTATTAATTAACGGCGACCCGCTCAGCGAGGAAGAAACCCGTGAAGGTCGAAATTATTGGCTTTTAAAAAGCGAAGATACAGTTTCGTCTTACTCTTTCTTTAATTTTTTGATACTCAATCGAGACGACCTTTATTATAATCGCTCAATAATTACTGACCATGAAGAAGTACACATCGGTCAGTGGCATAGTTTCGATGTGCTTTTGCTTGAATTTGTACAGATATTTTGCTGGTTCAATCCTTTGGTCGAATCTTATAAACAATCGCTTCGCCAAATACACGAATTCATTGCCGATGGTATAGTGGCCGACGAAGAAAAAGTAAGTTATGCAGAGTTTTTGTTTGCTTATAATTTTAAGGCAAATGCCAGCACATTGAGCAATAATTTCTTTAATGATTCACTATTGAAAGAGCGAATTATGATGATTATGAAAGAGCGTAGCCCCGCTTGGATAATGACAAAATACTTGCTTATCGTACCGCTTTTAGTTGTTATTGGATATTTTGTAGTAGCAAAAGACATCAGAAAAGGCGATGACGTAGCAAAGCCACAAACGTTTATCAAAAAAGAATCTTGATTTAATTTTCAAACCCGCAAACATTTATTTCTCTATATTTTTAAACTAAGTATGATTTTATGAAAAAGCTATTCATTATTTTATCACTAAGCCTATTCGGTGGGCAAGTTGCGGTGGCTCAAAGTGCAGAACCTGTTTACGAAAAAACAGATGTAACGGCCGAATATCAAGGCGGAATGACTGAAATGTTTAATTTTATTGGCAAAAACATTAAATATCCGAAGCCAGCGGTCGATGCCAAAGTAACGGGTAAAGTATTCGTAAAAATAATTATCGAAAAAGATGGAACTATCAGTTCGCCAGAAATCGTACAGGGTATTGGCTTTGGTTGCGATAAGGAAGTGATGCGAGTAGTAGGTCTGATGCCAAAATGGACTGCGGGTCAAATCGGAGGCAAAGCGGTGCGTTCGTCGATGGTTCTGCCAGTGATGTTTGCCATGAACAATAAGAAATAGAAGTAAAAAGTGTTTTATTCAACCTAAAAAATTTGGGATATGACTTTCTTACACTATCTCATTCAAGTAAATCTATACTTGGTGCTGTTTTATGGCTTTTATCGCCTGTTGTTATCGAACGAAACTTTTTATAACCTCAACCGTACCTATTTGGTTGGGTCGGCGGTGCTGAGTTTTGGTATTCCGTTTTGGTATTCCGATTATATTCAGTCGTTTTTTATTACGCAGCAAGTCAATGAAGTATTTTATACAGTGCTAAGTCCAGCCGTTTTTGGAGCAAAAGCCAGTGCCGAAAATCCATTTACGTGGTATGATTTACTGAAAAATTTTTATGGGTTTTGTACAACTTTCCTATCTATTAAGCTGATATTTAATTTTTTACAACTAAAAAGAATAC
>JBKBSS010000221.1:0-5545 GCA_046291385.1 Emticicia sp.
AAAGAGGCTCAAAATCTGGAGAATATTAAAAACGAATTGCGTAAAAGAGGCTACAATACACCTTTGGTCGCTGATATTCACTTTACACCAAATGCAGCAGAACTGGCCGCTCGAATTGTAGAGAAAGTAAGAATTAACCCAGGAAATTATGCCGATAAAAAGCGTTTTGAGGTAATTGATTATACCGAAGATAGTTATCAAGTTGAGCTGGAGCGTATTAGAGAACGTTTTTTGCCGCTCATAAAAATTTGTAAAGAATACGGAACAGCCATGCGAATCGGAACAAATCATGGTTCGCTTTCTGACCGTATTTTGAGTCGTTATGGCGATACTCCACTCGGAATGGTGGAATCTGCTTTAGAGTTTTTGCGTATTTGTGAAGACGAAAACTATTTTAATATAGTTATTTCGATGAAATCCTCGAATCCGCAAGTGATGGTGCAGGCGTATCGACTTTTGGTGCAAAGATTGGAAGAAGAAAAACTAAAACCATATCCGTTACATTTGGGCGTTACCGAAGCGGGCGAAGGTGAAGATGGAAGAATAAAGTCTTCGATGGGAATCGGAACACTTTTGGAGGATGGTTTGGGCGATACAGTTCGTGTAAGTCTCACAGAAGACCCCGAATTTGAAGCTCCAGTTGCTCGTTCGTTAATCACTAAAAGTGCAGACTTTCGAGCAAAAGAAGATGCTGGGAAGTTTATTCAAAGTTCAGAAGTTTCACCAATCAGCCCGTACAGTTATAGTCGCAGAGAAACTTTTGAAGTTGGAAATTTTGGAGCGTTAAACGTGCCAAGAGTCATTGCTGATTTTTCAAAAATTGACGTTGAGTCTCACGATGATTTGAAGCCAATCGGACATTTTTATTTGCCTTTGCCCGACAAGTGGAGAATGAACGATTTAGGGGCAGATTATATTTATTCGGGCAAAAAATCAGTGCCATTTATGTTGCCAAATGGCCTAAAAGAAATCCTTGATTACGAAATTTGGCAAGCACAAACTGATTTACAAAATAAATTGCCATTGTTTACGGTTGAAGAATTTTTTAATCCAGCAAAACAATTACATCAAACAATCAATTTTGTAGAAGTAGGTTTGGATGATTTGACTCCAGTATTTGTTGAGCATATAAAAGAACACAAAAATACAGTGATTATTGCAAAAGCCAAGAATGCCGCAGCAATGGTCGAGTTAAGAAGTTTTTATTTCCAGATTTTGAAGTTTTCTATTAAAAATCCAGTAGTTTTAAGTAAAGATTACGAAGCGATTTCTGAAAGTGATTTTCAACTTTTTGCAGCAACTGACTTCGGCGGAGTTTTGATTGAAGGTTTTGGCGATGGAATAATGGTTGGTTTACCTAATTTGGACGATAAAAATGAAAAATTGGAGCGTCTGAAAACTGTAAATAGTACATCGTTCGGAGTTTTACAAGCGGCACGTACCCGCATGAGTAAAACCGAATATATCAGTTGTCCATCGTGCGGTCGAACTTTGTTTGATTTACAGGAAACAACCGCATTAATAAGAAAACGCACCGACCATTTGAAAGGGGTGAAAATCGGAATTATGGGCTGCATCGTAAACGGCCCAGGTGAAATGGCAGATGCCGATTATGGTTATGTAGGCATCGGAAAAGATAAAATTGCTCTTTATCGAGGACAGACAGTGATGAAAAAATCAGTTCATGCCGATAATGCCGTTGATGAATTGATTGAACTGATTAAAGAAGATGGTCGCTGGTTTGAGCAAGAAATGCTCGAATATGCAGAGTAAATGTTTCATGTTTTTGTAGAACAATTCTTTAAATTGTTCCGCAGAGACAATGTGAACAGTATAAAAATAGGTCTGCTGACTTAGTTATTTTTCAATTAAGCTAAAATTTAAAACTATATTACAATGCTAACTAAACTAAAAGAGTTCTTTTCGATTGGGCCTGTTTTTGCTTATTTCTTCCGAATTTTTCAGAAAGATAAGGAAGGAAAATATCCGCACAGTTTCAATCTAAAAATGATGCACGGAATCAATAAAATATCAATTGTGATGTTTTTATTTTGCTTGGTTATCATGGTTACACGTTGTGCAACTCGCTAATACATTAGAAATTATATGTGTTAACCATTCGTAAATCGAATAATTCGTAATTTCTGTTCATCAATGGATTTAGAGAATTTTAGAGAGCATTGCTTGTCGAAAAAAGGCGTGACCGAAGAATTGCCTTTCGGGCCAGATACGCTGGTTTACAAAGTGATGGGAAAGATGTTTGCTCTCACAGGTTTTGATTTTGAGCGAATAAGTTTGAAAAACCTTCCCGAAAAGAATCAAGAATTAAGAGCCGAAAATGATGCAGTTTTGCCAGCTTACCACATGAACAAACAGCATTGGAATATGGTGCAGACCAACGGCCGAGTAAAAGATGCCCTTCTACGTACATGGATTGACGAATCCTACGAAATTGTGGTGAAAAGTTTGCCAAAAAAGACCAAAGAAGAACTTATAAATTTGTAAGAAAATGGAGGTAATGCTCATTGGCATACCGTTTTTGATTTACATCTACTTGCGAATCAGATTGGGGAATGATATTTCTGACCAAGAAAGAGACGAAGCTCTCTTTCAGGGCGGGATTGAACTGTTCAATCAGGAAGATTGCGTAAAAGCTTTCCGTTATTTCGATAATGTTGTTAATGAATATCCCAAGTCGGCAACGGCTTATTTTTATCGAGCAAAATGCCATTATTATTTCGAGAACTGGGAAGCTGCCCTCAATGATTTTGAAAAAACTTTACGCATTGATAATTCGATTGCCGAAGCATATTTACAGAAAGCTAACTGTTTTTATATGCTTGAAGACTACAAAACCGCACTTTTTGAGCTGAAAAGAGCTTCTCGAATGTATCTTGGTAAGAATGCTGACGTATTAAGATTTATCGGAGAATTAGAATTTAGGGGCGGAGATTTTGAAAGTGCCGAAAAAAACCTTAAAATTGCCTCAAGTTTGGGTGATAACCAATCTACAATACTTTTACAAACATTATTTATCGGAAATATTCGCAATATTTCTAAGTACGGCAATGACTGAGAATGAGTATCTTTTTGTGTATGGAACGCTATTGAGCGATTATGGTGATAAAGACTCGCACGCATGGGTTGATAAACACGCCGAATATTTGGGCAAAGCCAAAATGGATGGTAAAATGTACATGGTCGATTATTATCCTGGAATTGTGCCTTGTGGAAAAGGAGAATCGTATTGCGTGAAGGGCGAATTGTATAAATTAAGAGAGCCAGAAGAGCTTTTTGGTTTTTTGGATAGATACGAAGAATATAACCCGATGGACGCTGCACATTCTGAATACGTCAGAAAGCAGGCCAGAGTTGAGCTTAAAAATGATGGCAAAACTTATGATGCTTGGGTATATTATTTCAATCAGCCAGTTGATGATTTAGAGTTTATGCCCAAAGGTGATTTTTTGAACGAATATCATAAATAAATGATGAATTGATATAATTTTTGCGTGTTTTTGTGTCCATTGAGCAACGTTTCTAATGCTAATTACGTTTTAAATTTAACGATAGTTAGTTGTTATCCTCTGATGAAACCTGCACAGATTAATGAAAAAAATTCACCTGATATTCTTTATATTTTTCACTCAGTTTGTTTTTGCTCAAAATGTATATCTCATAAAAGGTAAGGTAATAGATGCCACTACGCAAGACCCGATACCTTTTGCTTCAATAAATATTAAAAATACTTCACTCGGTAAAAATACTGATTTTGAAGGTAACTTTCAGTTTCAACTCGGTTCTGTTCCGTCTGACTCACTGCTTGTGAGTTGCCTTGGCTATTTTTCTCGCTCATTTTTCATTTCAAAAGATTCGCTTTCGCAAACAATTCTGATTCAATTAAAACCTTCTGAAATTCTTTTGCAGGAGGTAAAGGTTTATGCGGGCGAAAATCCAGCTCACCGAATTATCAAAAAAGCCGTTGCGGCTAAATCTGAAAATAATTACAAGAAAATTGACGGTTTTGACTATAAATCTTACAATAAAATAGAGGTTGATTTTAATAAAATCAGCCAAAAGCTACGTGAACGAAAAATCACGCAGAAAGTAAATAAAGCCATTGAAGAAATCGGAACTTTGACCGATGATGATGGCAATGTTTTGCTGCCCTCTTTTATTTCTGAGTCGGTTTCGCACTACTATTACCGCAATAACCCTCGTCTTTCAAAAGAAATTATTGAAAAAACCAATATTAAAGGGGTCGGAGTAACCGATGGTAGTCTGACTTCACAATTGATTGGGTCTTCTTTTCAGCAATACAATTTTTATACAAATCAGGTAAACGTTTTGGATAAAAACTTTGCTTCTCCGATTGCTGACGATTGGAAATTTATCTACGATTATTATTTGGCTGATAGTACTTATTTCGGCGATAATTTTTGTTATAAAATTGATTTTACGCCCAAAAGAAAGCAAGATTTAGCTTTTGCTGGCTCAATTTGGATTGAAAAAGAAACTTGGGCGATTGCTCAAATCGACGCAACAATTACGAAAGATGCTAATCTGAATTTTGTTGAGCGTATAAAAATTCAGCAAGAACTCGAACCCGTTGGTAAAGTTTGGTTTCCTGTAAAAAACCGAATTTTAGTTGATGTAAATGAGCTGACCAAAAACTCGGCGGGAATGCTCTTAAAGTTTACGAATTATAACCAAGAAATTGCTGCGGATAAAGTAAAGGATGCGAAGTTTTTTGATAATGGTATTGAAATAGCACCTGATTTCAAAGAAAATGATAATGCTTTTTGGCAAAAAGTGCGTCCAGAGCCATTTTCTGAAAAAGAGCAAATGGCTTATGCCATGATTGATACCATCAAAAATGTGCCAATCGTCAGACGATATACCAATTTAGCTTTGCTTTTTTCGAGTGGCTATAAAAAGATTTACACAGGAATCGAACTTGGGCCATTGGTTTATTCGGGGGCAATCAATAACGTTGAGGGGGTACGAATGCGTTTGGGTATGCGTACAAATATTGAGTTTAGTAGAAAATGGATTCTGCAAGGGTATTTGGCCTACGGAACAAAAGATGAGGCTTGGAAAATGGGAGGGGAAGTAACCCGAATTATTTCAAGAAAACCTTGGACAACACTGAGTTATAAATACACAAACGATATTGAACAAGTTGGCTTGCGTCACGAAGATTTAGGTTTAGGGGCGATTTTTTCGGCTTACATGAGATTTGGTACATTGATGCGGCCATTTTACGAAACCGAAAACCGTTTTCAGTTGCAAAGAGAAGTATCTAAGGGAGTTTTTACGACCTTAGGCTTTAGAACCAGAAGTTTCGACCCATTGTATGATTTTTCTTACCGTGAAAAACCAACTTTGGGCGAGGCATCGCCACTCATTACAGATTTTAATACCTCAGAATTTTTGTCAGAAATTACTTTTGCTCGTGATGAACTGGCGATTGTGAATGATAACGAAAGGTTGAGTTTTGGAACTACAAAATCGCCTACGATTACGTTTAGATATGTTTTTGGAG
>JBKBSS010000222.1:0-5513 GCA_046291385.1 Emticicia sp.
TTTTGTGGATAACGTTCTTACGAGCCAATTTATCCAAAGCTGAAGCTGCTGATTTAAATAATTCAGAAGCTGCTGTTTTATCGCTTAAACCACGTAATTTTCTAACCAAAGTACGAGTGGTTTTGTGTTGGTAACGATTTCTCAAACGTTTAGTTTCGTTTGCTCTGATAAGCTTTAATGCCGACTTATGATTTGCCATTGTATTTTAATATAATAATTGTCTTAACTCTAAATTTGGAGTGCAAAATTAATGAAATAATATTAAAGAAAAAACTTAAACTAAAATATTTTTTACTTATAAAAAAGGAAGGCTTCGTTTTGAACGAAGCCTTCCTTAAATCAATATTCAAATCAGATTATTTAATTTCTGAATTGATAACCAAAACTTTATCCCAGTTTGCTTCGTTTGCTTTCTCAAATGCTTTATATTCAGTGCTTTCACGGAATTTATCAACCTCAGTTTCAGTTCTGAAAGTAAGGTAGTGCATTACGTCATATTCAGCGGTTGAATTTTCTTCTCCGAAGGTTGCACCTGCCGAATAAGCTGCGATTTCTGGCATCTGACGCTTCAAATCTTGAAAGTCGGTCATGTGTTGTTTGATTGCTTCTGGCGAAGTGCCTTGTTTGAATTTAAAACAAACAATGCGTTGCTTTTGGGCTTTTGGTGGCGTGTATGCCGAACCGTAAGCAACCATCAAAAAAGCGAACATTCCTAAAGCCACTGCTGGCATCAAATATTTTACTAACGATTGGGCAACAACTTGCTTTCTCTGTGTCTGACTCATTCTCTTAATTCCGAATAATATTCTGTAATATGGTACAAATGTAACGCATTTTATTTAAAAATATTGCATTATTTCAAGAAAATATTTTATTGTTTTTGTTTTTATGTTATATTTCCAAATAATATTTGGCTTTAAGGGTTTTTGACAAAACGGACATTTTTACTCAAATTTTCAAAATATTTAGATTTAGGTTTTATTTTTGGGAGTTTTTAAAAGAAAAATATATTTTTTCTAAAAAAGTCGCTCAGAATTTATGATGTGTCTGAGAAAAAATGAAAAATTGTGATTTTTGAGGTTCAAATCAAAAGTTTTTTAGAATGTCTGTGACAAAATATTTTATTTTGAAAAAAAATAATGGCAAAGATGAAAAAAAAGGGCGTTGAAAAAGTTTTTTTTCTGAAATGGAGAAATTGGGTAAGGAGTAGTTTACTTTTTTCAGGGATAATTTTGATTTCTTCATGGAAAATAAAGGCTGAACTACGGTGGGGCTTTTTTGGGCATCAGCGGATAAATCGTTTGGCGGTTTTTACGCTTCCACCCGAAATGTTTAAATTTTATAAATCGCACATCGACTATATCACCGAAAATGCTGTCAATCCCGACCAGCGACGTTATGCTGTGAAAGAGGAAGCTCCTCGACATTTTATTGATTTGGATAATTATTCTGATTCGCTGCGAAAAAATCTTCCGAACTATTCATGGAAAGAAGTGACGCAGAAGATTTCAGAAGATACACTCAATCGACACGGAATTGTGCCGTGGCATATCAACTTTATGAAATTCCAACTTACGGAGGCTTTTCGGAAACGAGATGTTCGTCGGATTTTGATGCTTTCAGCCGATATTGGTCATTATATTGCTGATGCCAATGTACCGCTTCATACTACTCGTAATTATAATGGACAGTTGACTAATCAAGTCGGGATTCATGGTTTTTGGGAGAGCCGTTTGCCCGAATTATTTTCGGATAATTATGATTTTTTTGTCGGACAAGCTGAATACGTAAAAACTCCGCAAAAACGTGCTTGGCAAGCGGTTTTGGGGGCAAATGCTGCTTTGGATTCGGTTTTGGTTTTTGAAAGAGAACTAACAAGTCAGTTTTCGGAAGATAAAAAATTTGGTTTTGATGAACGAAATGGCATAACTACGAAGAGTTATTCAAAGGATTTTTCGGAACGCTACCATGCGATGCTCAAGAATCAGGTTGAGCGACAAATGCGTGCCTCAATAAAAATGGTGGGCGATTTTTGGCTTACTTGTTGGATTGATGCTGGGCAGCCAGATTTGGCTCAATTGCTTAGTTATCAGCCAACAAAAGAAGAAAAAGATGCGGATGATGCTGAGAAAAAATCGTGGTTACGTCGGGTTTTTGATGTCAGAAAAGAGAGTGATAATTAAAATAAACGTTGGCATGGTTTTGAAACCTGTCAACGTTTGGTAGTTAAGCTACTTTATTTCTTAGAATTAAGGATTAATTCGTGTTTTTTTGCTCAAGGTAGCTTCTCACAATATCATTCAATTGCTTTTGTCTTCTTCTTGAGATACTTACTTTCATATCATTTTGTAGAAATAATTTTCCCAACTGATACTTATTTACGAATTGAAGATTGATAAGATAAGCTCTATTTGGACGGATAAAACCACATTTTTCTCCTATACGTTCATGAATTTGCCCGAGATTTATTGCAACGATTTTGTTCCTCCCTTGATAATAATGGATGATAGTATAATTTATATTGGCTTCAAAGTATGCCACATCTTCAGAGAATAGTTTGGTTCTACCCCCAATTTTTATTGCTGTTTTCATGGATTTATTATTTAAAAAGTACATAAATAGAACATACTTATACGGTTTTGGAAGTTTTACTGAATACGAGTAATAATAAGATTTGCTGAGACGGGACGCCTGCACTTGGATTTATTATAGGAGCAAACTGGATTGCCGCTCGCATTGATTACTTGAAGTATCGAATTCGGTGATGTCGTTCTAATTATTGTGTGTCCGATTATTTGGTTTATGCCTGTTGCTCACCTAACTACGCTCGTTGTAATATCAGTGCCATTTAACTGCAAAATAAGTTGTTCTGCTCGTGACACAAAATTGTAGGAAATAAAAACTCTAAGTGTTACATAATTATTAAAAAAAATTGTACAATTCACACATTTAAGCGAAGATAAATAGAAGGAAAAGCCGCTGTATGATTATGCGGCAACAAAATATAGAAATGCTTTTATTAAGATGCAGCTTGTGTTTTTAATAAAAATATCTTCAATCGTAAAATAATTTACAATTGAAGATATAAGTAGAATTATGCTTTTGAAGTAAATGAAAGACGAATTGTTTGAGTTAAATTTTTATAAATATTTTCTTCTTAAACATCCAGTTTAGAAGTATCCAGTAAATTAATAGCATCAAACTTCCATGAACGAGAGATTGATAGGGAACTCCAAAAATTGTAGAATAGCTTTCTCCCAAATGAATTTTAAGTGATTTTGAGACATAAACTCCCAAAGCATCGGCTATGCAGTAAGCAGCAATTGAGTTCATGCCGATTACTTTCAGAAAATATGCCCAATTGCTTTTTTCTTTGATGTCGATTATCCAATAGAAGAAAGCCAAGAATAAAAAACAAATCCCTCCGCTGAAAATTACCCAAGTGGGTGTCCAGATGCGTTTTACGTTTGGACAAATGCCAAGTCGGTTTAAAATCAAGCCAATAGCTAAACCCGAAATACCCAAAATGATAAATTTTTTGAGTTTTTCGTTGGCAAGAATGTCAGATTTAAGAATATTTCCTGCTAAAAGGCCTAAAATCATTGTTCCGAGTGTCGGAATAAAACTTAGTGTTGAGTAGCCACCACTATTGCGAATAAAAGGTTTTTCTCTCGGAAAAAGGTTCAGAAACCATTGGTCGAATGCCCAAGCAAAGTTGGTGTTTTTATTCCAATGAGCCGCAAAATCATTGAGATTATGCTCCCAGTCTTTGGTAACTCCGACATTTGCATAATCAAAGTTGGCATCGGGAAGCGGATAAAGAGCAAAAGCCAGCCAATAACCAATAAGAATAATAACGAGAGCCGAAATCTGAATTTTCTGCGAGCGAAAACCCAGCAAAAACAAGATTGGATAACCCAAACCGATTTGGCTGAGGGTATCTTCAAAAGTGAAATAAGTTTGGGTTTTGTATTGAGAACGAAGAAAAATGCCCAATAAAATTAAAATCAATGACCGTTTGAGAGCATGAACAAAAACTTTACTAAAGCTGCTTTCTTGCGTAAGTCGGCTGGCGATGGAGTAGGGGAGAACCACCCCGACCAAAAATGAAAATGACGGTTGAATCATATCGTGCAGCGAACAGCCGACCCACTCAACGTGGTCTTGGTGAAAGGCGAGAAATGACCAAAAAGTATTTGCTGGAAGTGCTTCGGAAACTTCTCCGAAATGTAAGACTTCGGCCATCATCAAGAGCATGACAAAGCCACGATAGACATCGGCCGAAGTAAGGCGAGTTAGAACAGGCATAAGATTAGGGTTTATGCCTTAAAGATAATAATTTTATAAAGTACGACAAGTTTTCAACTTGTCATTTTCGACAAACAGAAAGTAACAAGTTGGAAACTTGTTTTACAAACGTACAATTACACGACCGATTTGCCCGCCTTTTAGGATTTTCTTGATTTCTTTAGAAAGTCCTTTTAATGTAACTGTTTTTGAAATTGATTGAAGATGAAGTGGTTTCCAATTTTTGGCGAGATTTTTCCAGAGTTTTTTACGCCATTCAATGTCACATTCTGAGGAGTCGATGCCAAACATTGAAACGCCACGCAAGATAAATGGAAATACACTCGTTGGTAATTCGGGCGAATTTACTAAACCACAAATGGCTACAACTCCGTTGTATTGCATTGATTTTAAGATAGTTGCCAGCATATTTCCGCCAACAGTATCAACACAACCTGCATAGATTCCTTTCAATAATGGGCGATTTGATTTATCATCAACTTCTTCTCTCGAAATAGCTTCTTTTGCTCCGATTTTTAGTAAAAAATCTTTGCCTTCGGGTTTGCCCGTAACGCCTACTACGTGGAAGCCGAGTTTTGCCAAAATCATAACGGCCATTGTGCCTACGCCACCCGTTGCACCCGTCACGATGACCTTTCCTTTTTCGGGAGTGAGTCCGTTTTGTAGTAATTTATCAATACACAAAGCAGCGGTTAGCCCAGCCGTTCCGAAAATCATGCTTTCTTTGGCTTTCAGTCCACGAGGGAGTTTTACGACCCATTTGGCAGGAACGCTGATGTATTGCCCAAATCCGCCCGAAGTATTCATGCCGAGGTCAAAGCCAGTTACGAGAACTTTATCTCCTTTCTGAAAATCGGCTGATTGGCTTTCTTCTACGATACCTGCGGCATCAATACCTGGCGTATGTGGGTAATTGCGAGTCACGCCACGATTGCCAGTTGAAGAAAGGGCATCTTTATAGTTTAATGAAGAATATTGTACTTTGATTAAGATTTCGCCCGCTGGCAAATCTTCAATTGTACGTTCAACGATGTTTTGAGAGAAAGTTTTGTCGTCGTTTTCGGTGACGTAGAATGCTTGGAAAGTTGACATTGTTTGATAGTTTTATATTTGGTTGTACTCATTTCAAATTGAAATACATCAAAAATGTCTTTTTTGTTCAAAAGATTAGACTAAAATTTCTACCACATTTTCGGCAAACCATG
>JBKBSS010000223.1:0-3119 GCA_046291385.1 Emticicia sp.
GGTCATCCTCTTCTTTTTGTTTGATGATTCGTTCAAGGGCTTTGTCGAGTGCCGCAGGATTCATCGCCGCCAAATGTTGGAGACTGTCTTCTACGATTAAAACTTTTTGATATTTTACAAAATCGCCCAACGAAATGGCTCTTTTTGCAATACGTTCGTAATCAGTCGATGTTTTCGGAAGGGCAGTAAGCGTACTGTCATAGTACATACTGGCTACATCATATTTGAGAAGCTGATTGTAATATAGTTCGGCCAGTTCGAGATAAGTATAAGCATTTTGCGTACTATTTCCTTTTGAATTTCGCAGCGAAGCATTGAAATATTCGATAGCTTTTGGATAGTTCTGTTTTTTCATTTCCAAACTACCCATCGTGAAATAAATCTTATCTTTTAGGTCAGAATTCTTTCTATCGACCAACATTTTCTTGAAATTTTCTTGCACACCTGCCGTACTTCCTCGCTGCGAAGCTGCTTCATCAAGTAAGGTATTCATGCGGGCGTAAAACTCCATGTCGTAGTTCGGACGGTTTTTGGTAACTGCGGCAAAATGTGGCATTGCTTTATCGGGTTGCCCAATCATATCAAACATTTGTCCAACCGCAAAATGTACACGAGCTGTTTGTTCGCTTCTCGACATCAATTTTAGAGCTTCTTCGCCAATGGCGGCCGAAATCGCAAATTCTTCCCGACGTTGATGCAAATAGGCTTTTACCAAATAAAAATCACGGGTATTTTCTTTGTTCAAATCAAGTGTACGAAGCACATCAGATACTTTGAGGGCAGTGTCATAATCTTTTTCTTCGGTGTAGGCACGCATCAACCAAACCAATGCGGCGTGTTTGTCTTCTTCGTTACTTTCGGTTGAGTTGATGTATTTAAAAATCTCAATAGAATTCAAGAAATCTTCTTTTAAAAGGCGAGCTTTTCCGAGTAAAATATAGGCTTCTCCTAAATATTTTGAATTGGAATGACGTTCGGCAATCAAAGAAGTTTTTTCGATGACTTCTTTTAAATTAGTTGCTACGGCTTGACTTTTAGTCGAATCAATCGGCACGAAGATGGTCATCAACGAACTATAATTTTCGACTCGCTTGTCAAAAAGGTCTTTTTCTGCCTGTTTCATGTTGTCACGGGCAATAATGAGTGAGTTGAAGCGGGCGTTGGTGTTGTGCCATGCCTTGCTTGTGGGAGAGTTGCTAAACTGCGAACAAGAGGCAGTGAGCAACGAAAATGCTATCAAGATATATAGTTTTTGCACTTCAGATATTCAAGTTGATGATTATTAAGTAGTCCACGGTCGGCAGTCCACAGTTATATCGTAAATTAATTACTGTTTTTCTTTACAAAAAACGATTGTCGAGTAAATACTCATTTAGATTTACTTTTTTTAACGGTTTTCTGAATAAAAAATTATCTAATTTGATGCCAAAAGTAGATTCGAGATGTGAGATTTAGGCGATTAGTTTATTTTTATTCAAATTTTATAAAACTTGTGCCAATTTCCCTTCGGCAGCACGAAGCGTATTCTGGTAGCCGAGTTGATAAATCTCTTTAGACTTCGACATACTTAGACCATTATAATTATAAATTTCAGTCGGTTCGATGGCAATATCGCAACGTTTTAGCTTTTCGCCCGAATTATTTCTGATTGCCAAATAAAGACTTTTAGTCAGAATATCTTTTGCCGAATTGATAGGCATATCATTGCTTACGGGCGTTACGTTTACTCCAATAATAAAATCACAAATACCTTCGAGTTGTTCAATTGGCAAATTATTTGTCACGCCACCATCAACCAAAACTCGGTCATGAAACTTAATTGGTTCAAAAATCCCTGGAATGCTGCACGATGCCATGACAGGTTTTATCAATTCACCTTCGCTGAAATAGACTGCTTCGCCTTTTTCTATATCAGTTGCACAAACAACGAGTGGAATTTTGAGTTTTTCAAACGAATTATGCGGAAGATATTTCAAGAAAATCTCCTCAACTTTTTCCATGTTGAATAATCCAAAACGGTTGAAAGCAAATTTTAAGGAGTTCATTATCCCCAACGATTGTATGGTTTCAAAAATAAAATCGGGAGAATAGCCTGCCGCCGTAAAAGCTCCTACGAGTGAGCCTGCACTCGTGCCAGCAATCATTGTTGGCTTTATACCCAGTTCTTCGAGTGCCTTCAATGCCCCCAAATGAGCAAATCCTCGACTTCCTCCGCCTGATAATGCTATTCCTATTTTCATGCCCCCGTCCCCTAAAGGGGAGTTTTTTATGTTTGTGAATTATTTTAAACTTAATTGAAGATTAAGGATTGAAAATTGTAGATTTTTGAACTAAAAATATCCTTCTAAAATCTGCAATCTCTAATCATCAATCGCTAATAAACAATGTTATCAGTTTATGGCTTTTTTTTCTACACTTTCTCAAAATCGCCTACTCGATAGCCTTTTTCGGTTAGTTGAATGGTGGCGGCTTCATGCGTTGGGTCGTGGTCGAAAATGATTGTCCAATTTCCCTCAACGGCTTGTTTGAGTAAAGCTTCTTTTTCGCTCATGGTTTGGAGCGGTCGCACATCGTAGCCCATCACGTAAGGCACAGGAATGTGTGCATGCGATGGAATCGTGTCGGCTATATATAAATACGTTTTTTCGCCAACAGTTATTTTAGGCATAATCATTTTTTCGGTATGACCATCGGCATAAAGTAGCTCAATGTTTTCTCCGAAAGGCTTTTCTATTTTATCCGTAAATTTCAAAGCACCAGTTTCTTGCATCGGCATGATGTTTTCTTTCAAAAAAGTAGCTTTTTCACGTGGATTTGGCTTTGTTGCTGCTTCCCAATGTTCGGAGTGCGTCCAATAATTAGCATTTGAAAAAACCAATTCAAGTCTATCTTTCGCCGTATTCCATTTTACACTTCCGCCACAATGGTCAAAATGCAAATGCGTGCTAAGTACATCAGTAATTTCGTTGGGCGAATAACCCGCTTTTTGGATAGAATTTATCAAATCACCTTCACCATGACGGAAATAAAAACCTTGCCAACGAGCATCTTGCTTGTCGCCCATGCCGCTATCTACCAGAATCAGTTGCTTCCCCGTATCAATCAGCAGGCAACGCATC
>JBKBSS010000223.1:3218-5499 GCA_046291385.1 Emticicia sp.
GCCCAACTGCAAAGATTATTTTCGTCGGCTGGCATTTGTTTGTTCCAAATCGTTTTTGGTACAACTCCAAACATCGCTCCACCGTCTAATTTAAAATGCCCAGCATCAATTACATGAATTTGCATATATTTTGCTAATTGTTTCTTAAATTTGAATCTCTAAGGTTTTCCAAAATTGCTAAGTTTTGGGCTTTACCAAAAGCATGTTACAAATATATTGAATATTCCTTCAATTCTATTGAAGCATTCAATCATTAATAACGGGCGGCGTTCCGCCTCAACATTGATTTTAAATGCAAATACGTACTAAAATAGCTATTCAGTTTACGATAATCATTGCGGCAATCTTGATTATTTTTTCGTTGGCTATTTATTATACCTCAGAAAATTTTCGGAAACAAGAATTTTACAATCGTCTGACCGACCGTGCATTATTGACGGCTGGACTTTTAAAAGAATTGAAGATTACCGAAAAAGATAAAAAGAAACTTCGTGACGCCAATAAAACTTTCTTGACTAAACTCAATATCGAAAAAGTATTAATGTTTAACGAAAAAAACGAATTGGTTTATGCCAGCTACGAAGCCGAATCATTTTTGTTTAGTCCTGATTTTCTGGACCAAGTGCGTAGGCAACGATATGTAGAAACGAGCGATTGGGCAAATCAGGTAATCGGTATCATGTACACCGATGAAGAAAAAAAATCGTATGTCGTTGTGGCATCGGCCAGTGATAAATATGGTAAAGAAAAACTCAAAAACATCAGAGATACACTCGGCATTAGCTTCATTATTGGCATTTTATTAACCGTTTTTTTAGGCGTGATTTTTGCTGGACAATCGCTTAAACCGATTGCGGATATTAACGAAGAAATTACGAATATTACGGCCTATAACCTCAAACAAAAACTCAATACGGGCAATAATAAAGATGAAATCGCTCAATTGGCCATCAATTTTAATCAAATGTTGGAGCGTCTGGAGCGGTCGTTTGAGTTGCAGAAAAGTTTTGTATCGAATGCTTCGCATGAATTACGCACGCCCTTGGCAGCAATTAAATCCGAAATTCAAATTGCTCTCGAAAATAACCGAACCACAGACGAATATAAGTCTATTTTACGTTCTTTATTAACTGATAATCAGCGACTTATTCAGCTCACAAATGGGCTTTTACAATTGGCCAAATCCGAAAATAGAGATAATAGTTTGGTGATGAAACCAACTCGACTCGACGAACTTTTATTTAAAGCCCAAGAAGAAGTATTAAATCAGAACAATGAGTATAAAATTTCGATTGATTTTGATGAGATTCCTGATGATGACGAATGGGTAAGTGCCAATGGTAATGAAGCTTTATTGCTGACAGTTTTTACGAATTTACTCGAAAACGCCTGTAAATATTCGCCCGACCATCAAGCAGAGGCTAAAATAAAATTCAGTAATAAGCATTGTATTGTAGCCGTAACAGATAACGGTATCGGTATTCCAGCCAGCGAGTTGAGTAAAATATTTGAGCCTTTTTATCGCACACCAAACGCATCAAAATATCGTGGACACGGCATTGGCTTATCGGTTTGCCGACGCATCATTGATATGCACCAAGGCAAAATTGATGTGACAAGTGAAGAAGGAAAAGGCAGCACGTTTGTAGTAACTTTACCACATTTATAGAGCAAGTTTCTAACTTGCTTCATTGGATATAGAAAAATGGAAATTTTGAAAAAATGCTGACAAAATTGTGAATTAAGAACAAGATGAAATACTTATACTTTATCATTTTTGCTGTTTCCTCAATAGTTAGTTTCGCCACCCCCAAACCTTCAGTAAAATTTATCCGAAACGAAGGTCAGTGGGATGCTACTATTCGCTTTCGGGCTGATATTCCTGGTGGATATTTATTGGTAAAAAACTCTGGTCTTCAATATATTTTCTATGATACGCAAGCACTGGCGGCCATTCACGCAGGAAATTTAGACCCAAAATCTGGCCGAAAATCAATCGGAGCAATCAAGGCACACGCCTACGAAATGACTTTTGCCGAAGCTAATCCAACGCCAAAAATCGAAGCGATTTCCCCAACAAATGCCACTTACAATTATTTTATCGGCAACGACCCCACCAAATGGAAAGCCAATGTAGTGGCTTTCGATGAAATTTATTTAAGAGATATTTACCCAGACATTGATTTTAAATTATATAGTTTCGACCAATCGCTCAAATACGAATACATTGCAAAACCCAAAGCCGATGTATCGAAAATCAAGATGAAATATGAGGGTTTAG
>JBKBSS010000224.1:0-5488 GCA_046291385.1 Emticicia sp.
CATTTTCTCTTTTCTTGAAGGCTGGTTTATCGCCAAATGGCTTGCGGGCAGCGTCTTGCTGCTTTTTTTCACCGAAACCACCACGGTTATCGGCCTTTTTAGGTCTTTCTGAATTCCTCATTGGATTTGCAGCATCACTGCTGTAACTACTGTAATTAATTGATTATCAAGTACAAATGTACAATATTTAATGCAGATTTGAAAGGTAAGAAGCGTCTTTTTAGAAATCAAGGATTGAACAAAAAAAGCAATAGTCTCGCCCGAAACTATTGCTTTTTTATACTTAGGAAATAAACTAAACTTTTAAATTTGCTCCATTCTATTTCTTTTTCTTCTTCTTATAAACACAAGTAGTATTATCCGATTTTACAAAATATGATTTATAATTTGATGCTTTTGGGTCGGTACAGCCACAAAGGTTTAATAATTCAACTTTACGAAAATCGACGGGGTGGCTTTCACTTTGTAGCGAAATAGAACCTTCTTTCAAAAGTTTTACTTCGGCCATTAGTTTTTCGTCGTGTCCACTTACATTTCCGCCACCGATTTGTGGTTGTGAATATTCCAAAACTTTCTCGCCATTTACATAATGGATAATGGCCGAATCTCCCAAAACAGTTACTTCCGCTCTAACCCACTGGTCGCCATCGTAAGTTTTTGACGTTGAATTGATGCAATGACGTTTATCCAATTTATTTTCATAAACAATATTTGTCCCAGGCGTGCAAACATTACAAGTCGTACGGTTTCCTTTTCCCAGTCCACCCAATAACTGCACTTCAATCGAAATCGGAAAATCTTGGTCTTTTCCCATACTTTCGGGCGTTTGTCCGTGCACCATAATACCGCTATTGCGAGTAGCCCAACCTGGCCCTTCGATTGCTTGGTCGCCTATAAATCTGTATTCTACCGCAATTTTATAATATGAGAATTTATCTTTATAAAAAATATGTCCAAAACGCTCGTTAAAAGCAGGATAAGCACTTGCATCGTATCTGACTTTCATCAAGCCATCTTCCACTCTGAAAGTATTACCGTAATTATTATTGAGGTCATAATTTCTGATTTTTACTTTCCAACCATCGAGGTTTTTGCCGTTGAAAAGCTGTTTCCATTCTTTTTTATCGACTTCTTGAGCGAATGTAAGTAAGGGAAATAACAAAAAAGCGAGTACTTTTTTCATAGAAAATGAGTTTTGTAGAGGTTATAAAAGATGGTCAAATAAATGATTGGAAAGATACGAAAGAAATATAAAATGTAGCAACCTTATTCACAAAAGTCTATGACAAAACACCCAAGTAAATGAAATAACCGTATATTAGTGAGAGAAGAACGAGACTATGGAATAACCTTGACTTGCTGAGAATTATTTTTTGTTTTTTGAATACTTTTTTTCTATTTTTATAAACAAAACTCTATAATCATGACACAAATTGTTTTAGAAATTGATAACGACAAAGACACTCGCTTATTTCTGGATTTGGCGGAAAGGCTTAACGTGAAGTTCAAGTTTGATGATAATATCAAAATAAATGACAGTATTGATGAAAATCAACGTAAAGAAAAAATGAGAACTCTTGGACAATTTAAAGGCAAACTTAAAGATTATAAAGGCTATGAACCCGCTAAATCGGAATTCTACGAACAATGAAAGTATTTATTGACAGTAGTGTTTTAATAGAGTTTGAAAATGGCAGACGACAAGAACTTTTAGATTCACTAAGAACTTCTAATAACGATTTGTTCATAAACTCTATCGTAGTAAGCGAGTATATTTATCGACTTTTAGGGATTTTGGCTGAGAAATCTCCAATGTCAGTAGCTGAAAGTGGGAAAATTGGTGAAACACTCAATAAGCACGAAACAAAATTGTTACTGTCACGTTTTGAATATCTCAATATTTCAAAAATGGCAATGCTTCAAAGTATTGACTTTATGAAAAACTACAATCTTCTTCCTAACGATGCTCTCATCTTGGCCACCTGCAAACTTGAAAATATAGCTATTTTAGCCTCATTTGATTCAGATTTCACAAAAGCTTGCCAGAAGGAAGGCATTAAGTTGATTTCTAAAATAGAAGATTTATAGGAGATTTTCGGTTTTCAAAACACACATCTCACTTTTATACTCCAATAGAAATTAGGCAAAAGCATTTTCAGAATAGACACTTCTAAACATAAAAAATACGAAGTTAACACTAAATACTGGTGCGTGATGAAGAATTGTTGGTAAAAAAGAGTAAAAACCTTATAACCAATCAATTACCCAATCTCAATTTCATCGCCCAATTTATTGAGGAAATGAAACTCGGTAATACCGATAGAAGAATCTTTGATGAGTTTTACCCATACTCTATATTTCAAGAACCACTTCATTTGTCTTGAAATTAGTCCCTCACGATAATAGGCATAGATAAACGGATGTAGTACAATGCTTATACCGCTTTCATTTTGTTTTGAAAGAATATAATCAAGGTTGTTTTCAATCAAATCTGTAACGATGATACTCGCCTGAATCGTACCCGTACCGCTACAAGTTGGGCAGGTTTCACGAGTAATGATGTTCATTTCTGGACGAACACGCTGACGAGTGATTTGAAGTAAACCAAATTTTGAAATCGGAAGAATCGTGTATTTCGAGCGGTCGCCTTTCATTTCTTCTTTCATTGCTTCCTGAATAATGCGACGGTTCTCGCTTTTCTTCATATCAATGAAATCGACGACGATAATTCCACCCATATCACGCATACGCAACTGGCGACACAACTCTTTCGCCGCTTCTAAGTTTACAGCCAGTGCCGTTGACTCTTGGTCGTCTTCTTGGGTTGATTTATTGCCACTGTTTACGTCAATAACGTGGAGTGCTTCCGTGTGTTCGATAATCAAGTAGCCACCGTTTGGCAAGCTAACTGAGCGTCCGAACAACGATTTTATTTGTTTTTCGATACCGTATTGCTCAAAAAGTTTATTTTTGCCCGTGTGGAGTTTCAGAATCTTCTCTTTATCGGGTGCAATGGTATGCAAGAACGTTTTTACGCCCTCAAAGTTTTCTTTTGTATCAACATGAATGTTATCGAAATCATCATTGAGCATATCTCTCAAAATTGATGAAGCTCGACCCATTTCACTAATGATACGGTCACGTGGCTTGGCATCACGCAAAGCCTTCATTCCTTCTTCCCACTTTTCTACACAAAACTCAATATCACGGCTCAATTCTTCCATATCTTTTCCTTCGGCTACCGTCCTGACAATCACTGCAAAGTTTTCGGGCTTCACTGACGACACCATTTTGTGTAGTCTCTGACGCTCTTGCTTGTTGGTAATTTTCTTGGAAATATTGACCGAATTACCGAAAGGCACTAAAACTACGTTTCGTCCTGCAATCGAAATATCGCAAGAAAGACGTGGCCCTTTGGTTGAGATTGGCTCTTTAACAACCTGTACGAGTACTGGGGTGTTTTTCGTAACAACATCATTGATTTTACCAAATTTTTCGATTTCGGGTTCCATCTTGAAACCTTTCAAACGAAGATTAACTGGGCGTTTGGCAATAACGTCTTTTACGAATTTATTAAGAGAATTGTACGAGATAATCTCATTGTAGTGAAGAAAACCGTCTTTATCATAACCCACATCAACAAAAGCGGCATTGTTTCCTTGCACAACTTTCTTGACTACCCCCAAATAGATATCTCCGACGGAAAACTGGTGTTCCGTCTCGTCAAAGTGATACTCGATTAGTCGCTTGTCTTGAACAAGGGCTATTCTGTCACCTTTCTGTGTGGTACTAATATATAATTCGTTGCTCAAAGTTGAGGTAGAATCAAGGGGGTTAATGAATAATGATTAGACTATGAAAAAAGGTAGGTTTAGCAGTATCGAATCTTAACTTTCGTAAGAATAACGCTGCTAAACCTAAGAAAAATTATTTTTTCTTGTGACGATTCTTTCTAAGACGCTTCTTTCTTTTGTGCGTGGCCATTTTGTGACCTTTTCTTTTTTTTCCGCAAGGCATGATAGTAATAATTTATTTTCCCGAAGGATTATTTGAAATTTATTTTTTCTAACCAATTCAATAAAAACCTCATGTTTAGGCTTTTTATCGAACCGCAAAGATAATGAATTATTTTAAACTCTCCAAAGCCTTATTTACTTCTTCTAATAAAGTTGGCTCTTTTACTTTTTTCTTGAGGTCTTCAAAAATAATTTTTGCTTGTGGTTTTTGCTTCAATTCTATCAAACTATAACCTAAACCTAATAGTGCATTGGCATTGTTAGGATTGATTCGAATAACCTGTTTGAAGCGGTCAGCGGCTTTGTCATATTGCCCCGATTGCATCGAAAGTACGCCCAAATTCATCAAGGCTGGCTCAAAGTTTGGCTCTTCGGTTATTACTTCACGCAGCATCATAATTGCCTGCATTGGCGAATCCGACTGTACATAAGTCATTGCCAGATTGGTTTTAGCTTGCAATTGACGTGGGTTTTTCTCTAATACTTTTTGGTAGCACTCACGGGTTTTTTCGGCATAATTACTCACGTTTTCTTGTCGGAGCGACAACGTAAATGCCTGATAATAAGTATCTCCAGCTTGCATCCAAGTTTCAGTACTTGGCTCGGCAATGGCTATTTTTTCGGCATAAACCGCCGCACTATCAAAACGATTGGCTGCGATAAATACCTGTGCTATTTGGTCGTATAAAGCAACTTTATCACTTGCCGAAGCCAGTTTTTGCTTCAATTCACTTAATTTCTTTTCCTGTTCGGCTGTTAATTTTGGTGCTTGCGAAGTTTCTGAATGGTCGTGACCGTCGTCGTCGGTGTGTTTTTCACCCGATTTTGTTTCCGAAACCTTATCTCTATTCGCTTTTGCTTCGTCTTTCACAACTACCTTTGGGCGAGAATAAAGAAAGCCCGTGAGGGCTACCGCAATGACAATCAGAATGATGAAGTTTTTTTTCATATTTTTTTAAATTACGATATTTTAAAAGAACATCATGGATAGCAAATTTGTTGGGCTATCCATGATTTATTCAAATAAGAACCATAATATTCTTAAAAATTATTTTACTGATGACTTTACTTGTTCAGTAAATTCTTTTGCTGGTTTGAAACCTGGAACCGAATGGGCAGGAACCATAACGGTAGTTTTTGCCGAAATATTACGAGCTTTTTTAGCGGCTCTGTGTTTATTTACGAAACTTCCGAAACCTCTCACGTAAACGGCATCGCCTTGAGCCAATGTGTCCTTTACAATTTCAAAAAATGATTCAAGTGTTGTGGATACACTTGCTTTGTCCACGCCAGTTTTGTCGGCAATTGCAACGATAACTTCTGCTTTAGTCACGAGTAAAAACGTTTATTTAGATTATCAATTAACTTTCAAAAAATACCAAGGTGAAATACAACAATCTTTACACCAAAATCTTCAATCTTGAAGACTTCACTTTGATACATTCAAACTCTTTGGTTTGTTTTTGGGTTTG
>JBKBSS010000225.1:0-5460 GCA_046291385.1 Emticicia sp.
TAAATTGAGTTTAGCTTTTACGATTTCATCTTCGGTAGCACCTTTTGGTTTCCTTAGGGCCGCCTCATATAGCTCTATCGCTTTTGCATAGCCCAGCGTCTCGAATTGGGTATTGGCTTTCTGAAAAACCTTCGAGGTATTTTGAGCAAACAACGCAAAAGTCATAGTTGTGAGATATACTAAAAATATGAGTCTCCTTAATGACATCGCAAAAAAATGGTGCTATTGGTTTAAATAACGTACAATTGACAAAAATCATGCCTTTAGGCATTTTTAAAATTCACGAATCCAATAACTGACTTATGTTCCACCGAGGTTAGTTACATCAATTACAAACGGAACATTGTAAATCTTATCATCCACCAACACTGCTGGGTCACAGACTTTGCCCAAACTATAAAATGGGCAAAAATCATGCTAAATAATTATCAAACGGATATGTATATTTAAAAACCAACAAAATCACTTCATTCCCAATGAAAAACACCGTTAATTTGTGGTGTAACTAAACCTCTCAAATCAAGTGAAACTTTGGAAAAAGGAAAGCAGTAAAAATTCAGGAAAACAGGAGGAAATCAACCACGAGGCAGCCATCCGCATTGAAAAATTTACAGTCGGTCAAGACCGTGAAATGGATATGTACTTGGCTGAGTTCGATGTTATCGGCTCAATGGCACACGCCATTATGTTAGAGAGCATCGGTTTACTCCAAACCAATGAATTAAAACACGTCTTGAATGAATGTAGAAAAATATATAATGATGTCTTAAATGGCAAATTTTTAATTGAAAAAAATATCGAAGACGTGCATTCGCAAGTCGAATGGTTACTGACTCAAGCACTCGGCGATACTGGCAAGAAAATCCACAGTGGCCGCTCCCGCAACGACCAAGTGTTGGTTGACCTTAAACTTTTTATGCGTCATCAAATTCGCCAGATAGTTAATTTGACCGAAGCACTTTTTCATAAATTAATTGAACTCAGCAATAAACATAAAAACGATTTACTGCCAGGTTATACGCACCTTCAAATTGCCATGCCCTCTTCGTTTGGACTTTGGTTTGGTGCTTATGCTGAAAGTTTGGTTGATGATGCCGTTGTACTACAAGCGGCTTATAAAGTAGTCAATAAAAATCCATTGGGTTCGGGTGCGGGTTATGGAAGTTCGTTTCCGCTCAACCGAACGCTTACGACTAAGCTATTAGGATTCGACGACCTTAATTATAATGTAGTTTATGCCCAAATGACTCGTGGCAAAAGTGAGTATATGGTACTTTCGGGAATGACTTCGCTGGCCACAACCTTATCAAGAATGGCAATGGATGTGTGCTTATATAACTCTCAAAATTTTGGATTCGTAACGCTACCCGACGACTTCACAACGGGCAGCAGTATTATGCCACACAAAAAGAACCCCGATGTGGCCGAATTGCTGAGAGCAAAAACCAATAGACTGAAAGGGCTTCCGACCGAATTGGCTTTCGTGACGAGCAACCTACCGAGTGGCTATCACCGTGATATGCAGATTTTGAAAGAAATCTTGATGCCCGCCTTCGACCAAATGATTGAGTGCTTGGATATTGCTCACTTTATGATGTCGAATATTGAAATAAAGCCAAACCTTCTGGATGATAAAAAGTATGACCCCATTTTTTCAGTCGAGCGTGTGAACGAATTGGTGATGCAAGGGCTGCCTTTTAGAGATGCGTACTTACAAGTAAAAGAGGAAATTTTTGACGGTAGTTACGAAGCTCCACGAGATTTGAACCATACGCTCGAAGGAAGTATCGGAAATCTTTGCAATGACGAAATCACAAAAATGATGAACGATGTAATCAAAGGATTCGACTTCGTGAAAGTTGATACTGCTTTGGAAGAATTATTGAATTGGAAGTAAGAATAACAAGTTCAAAGGAAGCCTTCGCTCAGAGCGAAGGCTTCCTTACAACCTACTAACCTTATTTCTCAAAAACCGCCACCGCAATTTTAGAATCGGCCGTGCCATAATACAAATACCATTTCTTCTTGAAATTTACCAAACCTTCCACAAATACTACATTATTTACCTGCCCTGTCAATTCATAAGGTTTATCAGGCTCAAAGAAAAAGGTTTTCGAGCGGTCAATCACTTTGCTTGGGTCATTTTTATCAAAAAGCACTTGCCCTGCACGGTAGGCATTTTTGGTATCTTTGCTTTTATTCTGAAAACCCTTATTGGCACTATTATATATAAGAAATATGCCGTCTTTTTTGATAAACGCCGCTGGCCCAGATTCTACCAACCAACTATCAAAATTATCGTCACGGGGTTTTACGATTGGCTTAGGTTTTCCTGTTTCATCCTCCAAAATCGTCCAGTCAGTTAAGTTATCCGAACTTGCCAAAAACAAATTGGTATCGCCCCAATACATCCAATATTTTCCGTTGATTTTTGTAGCCACAAATCGCTCATCGACTTGCTTACAGATTATCACTCCTGACTTCGACCACAGCATTTCGTTTTTGGGGTCTTTAAAAGCCAAACCTTCTTTTTTCCAAGTCTGCAAATCAGTCGAAGAAGCAACACAAAGTCGAGCCGTTTTTCCATCATAAGCCGTGTAAGTCAAAATATACTTTCCATCTTCGGTTTCAACCAAACGAGGGTCTTCGCAGCCACCTGGATACTCATATTTTTTCATAAAATCATTGTCAGGATAAAACACTGGTTTAGTCTGACGCTTGAAATGAATACCGTCTTCGCTAATGGCAAGTCCTAAACGAGAAGTGCCATCGACAACCTTCAAAGTATCTTCTGCACGATACAACAAATAAACCTTACCATCACGCACAACCGCCGAAGGATTATAAACATCTTTGGCTTCCCAATTGATTGATTTTTTCATAATTGGGTCGTCGAAAGTGGTGGTATCGTTGGGCAATAATATCGGATTTTCGGAATCTGCCTTTACAAACGGGGTTAATTGCCAACTTTGCTCTACTATACTTCGGCACGAAGAAAAAGCAAAAAGAGAAAGAATAAAAACGTATTTTTTCATAGGTTTGGGTTGATATGTGAAGCCAAAGATATGAAATTTATCTTGCACGAAAAGGCGAAAAATTTGTAGCACAATTTAGAGAATTGTGCTACAAATTACTTTACATACTCTAAAATATCAGCAGGCTGACAATCAAGCACTTCACAAATTGATGCCAGTGTGTCAAATCTCACACCTTTAGCTTTACCAGTTTTAAGGATTGACAAATTAACAGTCGTCAGCCCCACTCTTTGCGAAAGTTCATTTAATGACATCTTTCGCTTTGCCATCATTACATCTAAATTTACGATTATCGGCATGGCTATATAAATGATTCGTTTTCTGCTTTTACAGTGATGGCTCTTTTCATAAAATCAGCCAAAATAAATATCAAAATACTACAAAAAATGAAGGTGGGTGAAACGAAGATAGTTCGCCAGAAGAAGTTTTTCAAAATATTACTAACGCTCAGATGAGTATTGTGCAAAATATCGAAAAGTCCACGATTTGCAACATCCAATATTGCCAATATCAATACTAAAAAAGCTATTTTTCTAACTAAAACGACACTTTTATTATCAAAGAAGTGCATCTTATTATAAATACTTATTAGCTTATATAGGAAAAAACTAATCACAAAAAGTATCAAATACGTGCATAAACTTGTGCCATTTAATAGCCAAATTACGAATGAATTTGTTTGAAGGTTAGTAGGAAGTACAGCCACATTTTCTACGATTCCCCACAAAACCCCAATAGTAATGATAAACAAAATAACCTTTGTTGTTTTCATAATTATATTATATTTAGTTTCATTACAAAAGTAGAAACAAAAACAAACAAAACAACTATTTTTTAATGTTTTATTTTAAAAATTTAAAATAAAACACAATAAACAAATTATTTGTAAAAATCTAAGAACCACAAATCATCAGCACATTTCGAGAAAATTCATCATTCATCATTCATAATTCATAATTTAAAAAGTACCTTTGTAGCTCAATTAAGGATACAAAAAATGACTGACCGTTATATGCAGCGTGGCGTTTCGGCCGCCAAAGAAGATGTTCACAAGGCAATCGAAAAGCTTGATAAAGGACTTTTCCCGAAAGCATTCTGCAAAATTTCACCCGATACACTCGGTGGCGATGCCGAATATTGCAATATCATGCACGCCGACGGTGCTGGCACAAAAACATCTTTGGCTTATTTATATTGGAAAGAAACGGGCGATATTTCGGTATGGCGTGGCATTGCACAAGACTCAATCGTGATGAATACCGACGATTTGATTTGTGTCGGTGCGGTTGGTCCAATGCTGATTTCGTCGAGCATTGATAGAAATAAAAACAAGATTCCAGGCGAAGTAATTGGCGAAATCATCAACGGAACAGAAGAATGTTTGGAAATGCTTCGCAGCCACGGAGTAGAAATTTATAGCACAGGGGGCGAAACTGCCGACGTGGGCGATTTAGTACGCACGATTGCCGTAAACAGTACAATCATTGCTCGCATGAAACGCTCTGATGTTATCTCAAACGATAATATCAAAGCAGGCGATATAATTGTGGGTTTGGCTTCTTACGGACAAGCAACTTACGAAAACACCTACAATGGTGGCATGGGAAGCAATGGCCTGACTTCAGCCCGACACGATGTTTTAGCAAAAATTTATGCAGAAAAATATCCCGAAAGTTATGACGATACAATAAATAAAGATTTGGTTTATAGCGGACATAAACTATTGACTGAAAGTTTATCCATTGACTCCCCTTTAGGGCAGTCCGATGTGTCGGTTGGAGGTCTTATCCTCTCCCCTACTCGTACTTACGCTCCTGTTGCAAAAGCATTTTTGGCCGAACTGCGTCCGCATATTCACGGAATGGTACATTGCAGCGGTGGAGCTCAAACGAAGGTTTTGCACTTTATCGAAAACCTCCACGTAATCAAGGATAATCTTTTTCCGATTCCGCCATTGTTTAAATTGATTCAAGAACAAAGCGGCACATCGTGGCAAGAAATGTATAAAGTTTTCAATATGGGACACCGTTTGGAGGTTTATCTCGACGAACAATATGCCCAACGCATCATCGAAATCTCGCAATCGTTTGGCATTGATGCACAAATAATTGGTAGAGTTGAAGCTGCCGAAAGCAAAAAAGTAACTATCAAAAGCGAATTTGGTGAGTTTGTTTATTAGTCAATAGACGATAATTTTCTGTTTAATTTCCAAAACAAAAAAGGGTTATGTCGAGAAATCTCAACATAACCCTTTTGTATTCTCTGTCGTCTATCGACCGTCGTCCATAGACTAATTAAAATCCAATTCCTGCATAAAGTTTCACATCATCAAGCGTGATTGTCGAGCCACACATAATCACGAGGCGTTCTACCACATTTCGTAGCTCACGCACGTTACCCGTCCACGGTAAAGTTTTCATATATT